>NZ_CAWPQZ010000008.1:0-114220 GCF_963889785.1 Vibrio sp. S12_S33
AGCTTATCGAAACGACCCCCGATAACAGCTTAACGCTCTTCGACAAAGGCTTTTACTCCCTAGGTTTACTTCAAGCATGGAGCTCGCAAGGCATCAATCGCCATTGGCTTATCCCGATGAAAAAAGGGCTGACTTATGAAGTCGTTCAGTCTTTTGGCCGACAAGATAAACTGATAAAACTGAAGAGTAACCTGCAAGCGCGTAAAAAATGGCCAGAGCTAGAACAAGAGGTTGTAGTACGTTTAATCACGAGAGTCAAAGAGGGTAAGCAATACGATGTTCTCACCTCAATGGTTGACCCTATGCTTTATCCCAAATCAGATATAGTCGGTTTATATGGATACCGTTGGGAAATTGAACTGGGGTACCGAGAGCAAAAACAATACATGCTTGGTAACCGCCTTACACTGCGAAGCCGACTCCCAGAGCTCGTGAGACAAGAGCTCTGGGGAATACTACTGACATACAACTTAATCAGATATCAAATGGTGCAGATGTGTAATACGTTGAATGGAGACTACTTGCCATACCAACTTAGCTTCAATGGAGCCTTAGCCCACATCATGCGCCTAATAGTGGGGCTTCCCTACGCGTCACCAGGTGCAATACCGAGGCAACTCCAAAACTTCTACGCAATGAGTGGGAGCTTAATACTTGAACCTAGGCGAGAAAGCTCCTTCCCTAGAGTCGTGAAGAAAAAGCCAAGCCGATACCCTAGAAAATACAATGCCGCTCACCTTAAGTGAACGGCATTAGAGCAGTGCTCTGGCCTTGCATGTTTCGCTAGATATTAGAATCGATAATTGGCTTGTACACCAATTATCCATACATTACCTGTCGTTGTACCCACAAACTGACCACCGATATTTTCTGCAGCATCATCTGAGGCATAGCCACGAGATTCAATAATCGGTGCATCTTTCGCTAGGATGTAAGTGAAACCAGCGTCTAGAGTGAATTGGTCGGTAAATACGTAACCAGCACCAACACTCAGCCAAGTACGGTCTGTTTCTGGGATAGTAATGGTTCGGTTTTTATCGCTCACTGCCGCCATGTCGTATGCAACACCAGCGCGCAATGCCAATTTTGCATCTAGTTGATAAGTTGCCCCTAACGCGAAACGATAGTTGTCTTCCCAATTTTCAATTTTCACTTCAGATGGCTGGGTTCTGCCTACCAGTTCGGCTTCGAGCTTGTCAAAGCTGCTCCAGTCTGTCCAGTTAATGCTTGCATGCAGAGCAAGTTTGTCATTAAGTTGATGGAAACTGGCTAATTCTGCGGTTGCAGGTAGGTTTAGGTTCATAAAGCCATCAAGCTTTTGGCCTGATGGCAAACCAAAGCCAAGTCCTTCAGCGTGACCTTCAAGTTTCAGTTTTACCTCTGATTTATAGGTGAAACCAATGCGGTTGTTATCGTTGATTTGCCAAGCGGTACCTACTTGCCAACCCCAAGATGTGTCATCACCTTCCATGTATTTTAGTGTATCACCTTGATTTAAGTTGGATACTAGTGCTGCTGTGTGAGCTGGGACTGTTGCACCAAAATGCCCTTCACCTATGACATAGCGAACACCACCACCAACGCTAACCGTTGGGGTCACTTGATAACCAACATTAACATTCGCTTCCATAGTTTTAACCATGGCTTCATTGCCAAAATGGCTTGCTGCAAAATTATTATCTAACTCTGTTTCCATGCCGTAGTTAGTACCCAGAGCCAAGCCAAGCACCAGTTTTTCATTAACCTGATGTGATAGGTAGAAGTTAGGAATTACCGCGTCGTGTGCAAAGTCGTCTGAACTTGTCTCTAACATACCATTGATTTTGCCTTTAACATCAACATTCGGGTTAACGTAAATAGCACCCACAGAAATTTGCGTACCTTTCAAATAAGTCAGCATGGCAGGGTTACGCCATTGTGCACTGGCATTATCAGCCATGGCTGCTTCACCAGCGTAAGCCCGGCCAAGACCGGTTGCAGAATATTCAGCAAGTTGGAAACCTGCTGCTTGGGATGCGCTTGATACGCTGAATAGTCCACATGCCACTGCGAGTGAAAGAAGAGTTTTATTTGATTTCATTATAATGTTCGCTGAAATATATGAATTTAGTAGGAGGATTCTAAGGTTAGAGCTAATACTTTAAAAATATAAAGCAGTGTATTTTCCATTTTTGAAAGTAAAACCTTTAAAATCCAGAATTTCAAGTCGAATGCTCTGCTTGTTATGAAAGTGTTTCTGTTTTTTAGCGAACATTTGTAGCGTGGTTTAAGGTTATAAAGGTACAACTGTTAGCTGAATTAGGCGAGGGTATGCTGTTACAGTATTGAAAAGGGCTGGAAAACCAGCCCTTTATTGATGCTTTGCTAATGAACGTTTTGTTTAGAAGCTGCGGCTATATTGTAAGCCGACTAGGATTGCATCTGCGTGAGTCGTTGCTGAAATAGAAGATAGCTCTACTGGTAATGTTGGGTGAGGTGTTGATTCGTTAACCTGAACGTCTTTGCCCATTAGATATGTGAAACCAAAATCAATGTTTGATTGTTGATCTAAATGGTAAGTAAAACCAGCTGACAACCAGTTACGATCGGAATCTGGAACTGAAACCGAAGTCTTTTGATCTTGAGCGCTGGTATCAAGCATGTAACCAGCACGCAGTGTCCAATCTTGGTTTAGGTAGTAAGTACCACCAATCGAGTAGTGCATGCCATCTTGCCAGTTATATTCGTTCAATACCCCGCTTGTTTTAGCTTCTAGCTTGTCAAACTCAGCCCAGCCAATCCATTGAACGCTATAATGTACAGCAAGCTGTTCATTTAAGCGGTGAAAACCGGAGAATTCAGCCATATCAGGAAGTGGCATAATGAGAGTGTCATCGACTTTACCTTTTCCTGAACGAGAATAATTGACATCTCCATCAGCTTCTAAATCTGGGCTGTAACGGTAAGAAAAACCAAAACGGTTATGTTCATCCAGCTCATAAACAGTGCCTAAGTTAAAGCCTATTGCCCAACCATCGGCATCAGCTTCTAACGCTGTAGAGCTACCTAGGTATTGACTTGTTTTTCGTTCGAGTTTTCCTTGACCATAAATCAAATCTAAACCTAAACCTAAACTCCATTGTTCATTTAAACGGTAAGAACCTGATAAACCAAAATTTACACTTTTCACATCAGTTAAGCCGCCGTATTCAGAGCCAACAAAGGAGCTATCAAACTCAGTTTTCGTACCGAAGTTTGAATAGGCATTAATACCCCATGCAAATTGATCATTAACTGGCACAATTAAGTGAATATTCGGTGCAATAGAAGTGTCACCCGCATCATTATAATTTGAATCAAAAGATGAGCCAGGTGCTGTAATCGCTGAATATTTTGCATCTTTAACTTTAATTTTCGATGTGATCGATACAAAACCCAAAGAGAGTGAGGTTTCATCAAACAACGCCATCGCCGCTGGGTTACGAGCCATTACCGATGCGTTATCTGCGATAACGGCATCACCTGCGAATGCACGACCTAGGCCGGTGGCTGATTGTGCATTGAGTTGGAAACCTGCTGCAAGTGCTTGTTGTGAAGCGAGAGCTACGGTTACAGCGAGTAGAGATTTTTTAAACAGACGCGTCTTGTTCATTGTGCTTTTCCTTTTAACATCGTCGCCTCTAATGGGCGTTGTCTGAGCAATAGCTCAGTTTAGTGGCTGATACTAGACTCTAGTGTAGAAGATAGAAATCCGACCATTGTCTAGTTGGATGATAAAATTACAGAAATGATGCCTATCTGGCAGGAAAAGCTTATAAAATGCTTCATTTTAGAGTTTTGACTCTATTTCTATCGGAAAAATCCGACCCACATCGAGTTGTGGGTCGGAACGTGACTTAGCTGGCAGGTTTTAGCATTGGCATCAGTTTTTTGGCGATGTTAGCGACATCTTCACCTTTTTCTCCGACAAGGATAAGGCTTGTGTTACCCATTGGTTCGACAATGCCATTCATGCCTTGCTGGGTGAAATTGGTCGGTTGCTCACTGGCAACGCCAGCTAAAAATAGTGTTACCTTGCCTTTTTCGCCTTGAAATACCATGTGTAGTGCATTTGCTTGACCAAATCCACAATGGTTTAAATAGTAAACATGGTACGGAAAATTATGATTGAGCTGATAAGCAAAAGGCAGCATTTTTGCGTTGATCTGGCTTGAATTCACCTGTTCATCAAGGGTGCTGACAAACCCATCTTCATCAATAACGTGTTTGATTGCCGTATCGACAAGGCTAGCTTGCGCTGGTGGCACGATTAAGTTGCCCCAATTGACTTGACCTACGAGTAACCCGAAAACAAAAGCAATAGAAGCGGCCATCGCCATGGCTTGCTTTGCAAAAGTTGCTCGAACTACATTATCGGCTACGGATGTTTGGTTAAATAAGATGCGATCGGCTAAGTCATCAGGCACATCAACATTCATGGCAGCGGCAATTTTCGTATCTAGATTGAGCACATCATCTAAAAATTTACTGTTCGCTTCATTCGCTGAGGCGGCATCGATCAGATCTTTATCGCGCTGTTTTGGATCTGACATCACGCGGCGGCGAAATTCTAAATCATCCATTTTGCTGCCCTCTATAAGTTTCAGAAGAATCCAACATTTCTTTCAATTGATTGCGAGCTCGAAACAAGCGAGTCATCACTGTGTTTTTATTGAGCTCTAAGATCTCGCCAATTTCTTCACCACTAAACCCGCCAATCACTTGCAGAAAAAGTGGTTCTCGGTATTCAATATCCAATTTCATGATCTGTGCTTGTAACCATTCTTGTTGGTGATGAGGATCATCGTTGACTTTAACATCGCCGCTATAGTCATCAATATCGACCAAATCAAATTGTTTTCGCTCAAATCGGCGAGCATTCTCTCGACGCAGAATCGTGATCAGCCATGATTTCGCTGCTTTTTCATCTAGTAAACTATCAAGAGATTTCCAAGCTCGTAGGCAGGTCTCTTGCACTAAATCTTCTGCAATACTCTTGTCTTTACACAGCCAATAGGCATATCGGTAAAGATCCCGATGATAGGCGCGCACGAGCGCTTCATATTTTCTTTGTCTGTCCATATCATTATTGACCGGGGGGCTGGCCTTTTTCTTTCCAAACATTTTTATTATCGACACATAAGCCTCCATCTGCTCTGTGGTTTTATACCAACGTTATGCGTTTAACATAGGAATACGGTGTGTTATGGAAATTCAAGTTTTGCGGCTTTTTCATTCCGCTACATTCAATAAATCACAATAAAATTGATCTACTTCAAAAAGTCATCACCTGAAGCCGCTATAGTACACCTTGTCATCTCGTTAGTCATTGCGACTAACATGTTGAGCAAGATGACACTTCCTTTTGAAGGCTGACTTTACTTTCTCCTAATCAGGAAACTGATTATTTCAATTGGCGTAAGTTAATTGCTTTATATATTCCGACCACACATTCTTGTGTGGTTTTTTTTTTGCCTAAAATTCTCCAATATCAGAGCGCGTCCGCGATCATGAGAGGGCTATCTTCTCCAGTAGTCTCATGTTTGTCTTCCGTTGTTTTATCGGGATTTGCCTAGATTCGATGCGAATATCACGTTTATTTAAACACCTGTTTGATTGTTTTAACAATCTCGTTACAATGTGCAGGTCAGACCTCTTATTGTAAGGAGAAACAATGGGCAAGCAGGAAGTCAAAACACGCTCAGGTGAACGTGTTGCAATTGTAGCGGGGCTGCGCACTCCTTTTGCGCGTCAAAGCACCGAATTTAGCCAAGTTCCCGCCGTCGACCTAGGAAAAATGGTTGTTGGTGAGATGTTAGCGCGTACGGATATTGATCCTAAATTGATTGAACAATTGGTCTTTGGGCAAGTGGTCCAAATGCCGGAAGCGCCGAATATTGCGCGTGAAATCGTGTTAGGCACTGGTATGAATATCCACACCGACGCTTACAGCGTGACACGTGCTTGTGCCACCAGTTTTCAAGCCGCGGTTAATGTGGCTGAAAGTATCATGGCTGGAACCATTGATATCGGTATTGCGGGTGGTGCTGACTCTTCTTCTGTTTTGCCAATTGGTGTCTCTAAAAAGCTTGCCGCAGGTCTTCTCGCACTGAGTAAAACTAAAACGGTTGCTCAAAAACTCAATATATTAAAATCGCTTTCCTTCAAAGACTTAATGCCAGTTCCTCCTGCTGTTGCAGAATACTCGACTGGGTTATCGATGGGGCAAACGGCGGAACAGATGGCGAAGTCACATAATATCAGTCGCTTGGAGCAAGATGCACTGGCTCATCGTTCCCATACCTTAGCTGCGCAAGCGTGGAAAGAAGGTAAAATTCAGGGCGAAGTGATGACCGCTTTTCCTGAACCTTATAAAAAGTGGATTGCGGAAGACAACAATATTCGTCATGACTCCACTTTAGAGGGCTATGCCAAACTACGTCCTGCGTTTGATCGCCAATATGGCAGTGTAACCGCAGCCAACAGTACACCACTAACTGATGGTGCTGCCGCGCTTATATTGATGCGCGAAGGGCGAGCTAAAGAACTCGGTCTAGAGATCATGGGGTATATCCGCTCATACGCATTTTCTGCGATTGGGGTAGAACAAGACATGCTTATGGGGCCTTCCTACTCGACTCCTCTTGCTTTGGCGCGCGCGGGTATCGAACTTTCCGACCTTACACTAATTGATATGCATGAAGCTTTTGCGGCGCAAACCCTTTCCAATATGAAAATGTTCGCGAGTGACCAATTTGCCCAACAGCATTTAGGTCGAGCGAAAGCTATCGGTGAAATTGATATGGATAAATTCAACGTGTTAGGTGGTTCTATCGCTTATGGTCACCCTTTTGCAGCAACTGGCGCACGTATGATTACACAGACATTAAGAGAGCTGAAACGCCGGGGGGGCGGGTTAGGCTTGAATACGGCATGTGCGGCTGGTGGCCTAGGCGCAGCGATGATTTTGGAGGTTGAATAATGAACACAGCAAAAGCCTTTAATTTGACCATTGATGAGCAAAATATCGCGTGGCTCGCTATTGATGTCCCAGGCGAGAAAATGAACACGTTGCAAGCGGCGTTTGCTGAAGAAATGCAAGCCATTTTCTCAGAACTGGACGCGCAAAAAAACAGCTTAAAAGGGATGATTGTCCACTCACTTAAACCAGACAACTTTATTGCAGGCGCTGATGTTCGCATGTTGGACGCTTGCCAATCGTCAACGGAAGCTGCAGCGTTAGCGAAGCAGGGTCAGGACATGTTTCAAACCTTGTCTGATCTTCCTTTCCCAGTTGTTGCTGCGATTCATGGTCCCTGCTTAGGTGGTGGTTTAGAGCTAGCGTTAGCGTGTCACTATCGTGTGTGTACGGATTCCGATAAAACGCGTTTAGGTTTGCCTGAAGTTCAACTCGGCTTATTGCCAGGGTCGGGTGGTACTCAGCGTTTACCTCGCTTAATTGGTTTGCTCTCTTCACTTGATTTGATTTTGACTGGCAAGCAGTTAAGAGCAAAAAAAGCCAAGAAACTGGGAGTGGTGGATGCCTGCGTGCCTGAAACTATTTTGCTTGATGTAGCGCAGAAGTTTGTTATCGATAATGCAGGGAAAAATAAGAAAAAACATAAGGTTGCAACCAGAGAAAAGTTGATATCTCATACTCAATTTGGGCGTAAGTTGATTTTTGATCAAGCGGCGAAAAAAACTAAACAAAAGACGCGCGGAAACTACCCTGCGGCTGATGCAATTTTAGATGTAATTCGACACGGTTTAGAGCATGGGTTTAAAGCCGGATTGGAGTTAGAAGTAAAGCGTTTTGGTGATTTGGTAATGAGCTCTGAATCAAAAGCCTTGCGTTCTATCTTCTTCGCGACAACTGAGATGAAAAAAGAAACGGGCAGCAGCGCCAAACCTAAACACGTTCAGCGTGTTGGTGTATTAGGGGGCGGTTTGATGGGGGCTGGTATTAGTCATGTAACGGCTTCAAAAGCGAAAATGCCAGTACGCATTAAAGACGTTTCTAATGATGGTGTTTTGAACGCGCTGAATTACAACTACAAGTTGTTTGATAAACAGCGTCAGCGCCGAATTTTGTCTAAGGCACAACTACAATCGAAAATGTCGCAGTTGTCTGGTGGAACGGACTTTACTAGCTATTCGCAGATTGACGTAGTAATTGAAGCGGTATTTGAAGATTTAAATCTAAAACAGCAAATGGTTGCAGATATTGAGCAAAACGCGAAAGATAGCACCATTTTCGCAACTAATACTTCATCACTGCCAATTTTTCAAATTGCGGAGAAAGCGGCTCGCCCTGAAAATATTATCGGCTTGCATTATTTTAGCCCAGTAGAAAAAATGCCGTTGGTGGAAGTTATTCCTCATCAAAGTACTTCGGAAGAAACGGTTGCCACCGTAGTTGCACTTGCTCGTAAACAAGGTAAAACACCGATTGTCGTTAAAGACTGTGCTGGCTTTTATGTGAACCGTATTCTTGCCCCTTACATGAATGAAGCAGCGCAAGTGTTAATGGCGGGTGAGCCGATTGAAAAGCTTGATACGGCATTGCTTGATTTTGGGTTCCCTGTTGGACCTATCACTTTGTTAGATGAGGTTGGTGTCGATATCGGAGCGAAAATTATGCCGATTCTGGTCAAGGAGTTGGGGCCGAGATTCCAAGGTCCTGATGTATTTGACGTACTGTTGAACGATAACCGTAAAGGCCGTAAGAGCGGCAGAGGCTTCTACACTTACAAAGGCAAGAAAAAAGAAGTGGATAAGTCGGTCTACAAATTGCTGAAGCTGACTCCGGAATCGAAATTGAGCGACAATGAAATGGCACTGCGTTGTGTATTACCAATGCTCAATGAAGCGGTTCGTTGTTTAGATGAAGGCATTATTCGTAGCCCTAGAGATGGCGATATTGGTGCTATTTTCGGTATTGGTTTCCCTCCTTTCCTTGGTGGGCCATTCCGTTATATGGATCAAATAGGTATCGGCAAGTTAGCTGAAATGATGAACAAACATGCTGAAAAGTATGGCGATAAATTTGCACCGTGCGATGGTTTACTGACTCGTGCTGGATTAAATGAGAGTTTTTATCCTTAATCGCAATTACTCTAACTTAAAGTACTAACAGCGAGGGATTGCCCCTCGCATTTTTTTTGTGCGAATTATTCTCATTTGTTATAAGATGAAAAAACAATAATGAAGTAAAGAAGGATTTCAAATGGATGCATTAGAACTGCTGTTGAACCGACGCTCCATTGCTAAGCTCAGCTCACCCGCACCTGAAGGCAAAGTATTGGAAAATATTATTAAAGCGGGTCTACGAGCTCCTGACCATGGCGGTCTAACACCTTGGCGCTTTGTCATAGCTCAGGGAAGTGGCTTGAATAAACTCGCCAATATTTTAGCGGCAGCAGCACAAGCTGATGACAGCGAAGCGGTGGTGATCGAAAAAGTGAAAAGTGCGCCCTTTAGAGCACCGATGGTCATTACCATCATTGCCAAAGTGACCGCACATGACAAAGTGCCTGCATTCGAGCAGTATTTGTCGGCAGGGTGCGCCGTGCAAGCTATGCAAATGGCCGCTGTAGCACAAGGTTTTCAAGGCATTTGGCGTTCAGGTAATTGGATGTTTCATCCTGAGGTGCGTAAAGCTTTTTCTGTGCAAGGGGAAGATCAAATCGTTGGCTTCTTATATCTAGGAACACCAGGATGTACAGCGTTGAAAGTGCCAGAGCGTGACTTGAGCAAATTTGTAGAATTCTTATAGAAAAGAGACCCAGTCAGGCTGGGTCTCTTACAAGACAACAAAACGTTTAATCTAGTATTTAGTCAGTGTGATAGGCAATCACAAAATCGATAAATAAACGGACTTTTTCAGGTAAATGATCTTTGTGGTTGTAAAGCATGTAAATATCACGTGGGTTTGCTACCCAATCGTGTAGTACTCGCACCAGACTTCCATCTTCAATAAACTCCTTTATCATCACATCTGGCATCAAAGTAATCCCCAGGCCTTCAGAGCAAGCACTGCGAACGACATTGAGGGTATTCGCTTGAAAGCGACCTTTATCGTTATTAACTATGCTTTCCCCTTTATTATTCGTCAGTTGCCACTTCATTAGAGGGTGGCCTTTAAGCAGCGAATGGTTACTGAGTTCTTCTGCATGAATGGGGGTCGGATGCTTAGCCAGATAAGCAGGGCTTGCCACCAAGATGTCTTTTACTTCATTAATTTTTCGTGCAATCAGGCTAGAGTCTCTTTGTGGTCCAACTCTGAAAATGACGTCCCATTCGGTCGGGTCAAGCTGGTCAGCATGATTGCTCGTGGTGAGTTCAATGTTGATATCAGGGTACTGATTCATAAACGCATTGAAGATGGGCATCATCATGCGCTTTGTCACGTTGGATGGTGAGGATATTTTGAGTTTACCAGAGGCCCCTCGGCATTCGTCGGTGATTTCTTCAGTTGTCGACGCGAGTCTGTGCAGTAAAGGTGAGCACTCTTGAAAGAATCGTTCGCCGGCTTCAGTTAGCGACAGTTTCCGAGCATGACGATTCAACAGCCTAAGATTCAACGAATCTTCAAGTGCTTGAATGCGTCGGGTAATGGTTGCTACTGGGATCATCGTTTTACGTGAAGTAGCGGTGTAGCTTCCATTTTCGACAACCAGTCGAAATAGGTTTAGGTCATCTAATTTCATTATTCCTGACACATTATTTTGCGAATTTGAGTAATCTATACGTATATCATTTGCCAAAGTTTGAGTCATATCAACTTGTTTGACGAAAAGTAATATTCAGTACATATAGTAGGTAGCCTCAAAAGAAAGTGGAACATTTGTATAAATCTTATTTAGATACTACCTTATAAAGTATCGTATCAATCCATCTTATAACAATAATATAACCGCTTTAAAAAGCATTGTGAGGCGATAACCATGTACAAATCTCACAGTCAGGTTGGTGAGCGCTCGGCACAAAAACGTATAGAGAATACTCCCATCGACCAGAAGCTCATTATGCTCGTTGATGATGATCCTATTTTCAGGCATATCATCAGTGGCTACTTGGCTTCTCAGGGATATCAAGTGCTTGAAGCCGAAAATGGCCTTGATGGCTTACGCAAATTAAAAGATGCAGAACCCGATCTTATTGTCTGTGATCTTGCAATGCCAGTGTTAAATGGTATTGAATTTGTTGAAGAAGTGAGTCTGGAATATCCTTCAATGCCATTGATTGTGGTATCTGCGACAGATGAAATGTCTGATGTCGCCAAAGCCTTGCGCTTTGGCATCAAAGATTTTCTACCCAAACCAATTGGTAACCACCAACATCTTGGTTGTGCGATTGAAAGTACACTAGAAGATTCATTCAGTCGTTTGGCGGATCAACGTGACTTCTCAACTCAGTGGTTTCGTATTGATGATGATGGTGATGTTCCTGAAGAGCAGGAATTACATTGGCATCTCGAGTATTTACAAGATAATCCAAATGCTGCAAGAGATTTACTTCACGCCTTGTTACCGGATAAAGACACCTCGCAAGGAAGTTGGAAATGCAGTTATCGACTTTTACAGTCTGCTGATGTGATGCCTTTGGTCTTTGATTATGCGTGGCTAATGAATGGACAATTTGCTTTTTACTTAGTTGATTCAAATAATTATTATGAAGATGGTATTGCGTCGACCTTATTGGTCAGAGCCTTATTTCATGACTATCTGCGTAACTTAAAGAGCTTTAGTGCTGATCTAAAAAATATGGCTGAGATATTGGAAAAGGGGATTGAGTGCGCTAAATCGGCCAACTCCGTCAAAGCGCTATTTGGTATTGCGGATCTCTCTGAAGGAACGGTTTCGCTGTTGCCGGCTGGTTTGGACTGTCAGTGGTCTAACTGCTACATCAACCAACACATAGCACCTGGTGTTAACTTAGGTGAAAACTGTTTGAAAAATTTTATTACCAAGGATTTACCGATTAATTCAGCCTGCCAACTATCAATTAATCGATTAGGTTCCAGCAGCTTTAAACTGGATATTTATCAAAGCAAAGATGCCTGACTGATCGGTGACGCTGATTAATTCGCTAGTCGTTATTAGACTTTAATAACCCTTATTTTACTCTGTGTTTGTGGTGGTGTGTTTGAGGTATAGTTTGCGCCTAAAACAATAATTACCAAATCCGTTTACTTTTCATTAACTCTAATTGATAAAAAGAGCGGAGAAAACAGTCACCCAACACTAGAGAAGTAGCAATGGCAGACCAAGATTTTAAAGAACCTTATAACATTTTTTACTTTTTAGGCTTAATCACCGTCATTTTAATCCCGACTTTACCTGCAACACTGACTTGGATTCGTGTATTTAACGGCTATTCAGGTTTTTAATTTTGAACGGAGCTCGTCATTAATATTCGTCATCTCTTTCTTAATATTTTTGGCGGGCTGAGCCTAGTTTTAGGCATTATCGGTATTTTCTTACCTCTACTTCCAACTACTCCATTTATCCTACTCTCCAGTGCTTGTTTTTTGAGAAGCAGCCCTCGCTTTCATTATTGGTTACACCATCATCGTATCTTTGGTCCAATACTCTATAATTGGCAACAGCATCGAACTGTCTCTCAACAAGTTAAGCAACGTGGTTGCGTATGGATTGTCGCTAGCTTTGCTTTTTCTATCTGGTTTGTTCCTCATTTTTGGTTAAAAATCATGTTGTTTATCATGCTTGTGGGATTGATCACTTGGTTTATTCGACTTCCAGTTCATGAGCAGGTTGCTAACCAACAAGAAAATCACTAGCATTATAGAGAAGTGTGCCCACTCTTCGAGTGGGCGTTTGTTTTTTCAGCGACTAGATATATTGCCATATCGATAGTGCTGAGAGTTCATGCTCTACCACTCCACGCCTGCATAAGCCTTGGGGTCTATGAGCCAATCGAAGTAAATGAAGTTATGACAACTGAAACTATCTCTCTGATCAAATCAAGCATCAAAAGTATTCCTAATTATCCAAAACCGGGCATTCTATTTCGTGATGTCACCAGTTTGCTAGAAGATGCTCAGGCATACCAAGCGACCATTGCGTTGTTGGTTGAAAAATATAAGGACATGGGCTTTACCAAGGTCGTGGGCACTGAGGCGCGTGGTTTCCTATTTGGTGCACCACTTGCATTGGAGTTAGGCGTTGGTTTTGTACCTGTACGTAAGCCCGGTAAATTGCCACGAGAAACGGTTGCCCAGTCTTACGAGTTAGAGTACGGCACCGATACCTTGGAAATTCATGTCGATGCAATTAAGAAAGGCGATAAAGTTCTGATGGTTGATGACTTGCTTGCGACGGGTGGCACGATTGAAGCGACCACCAAATTGATCCGTCAATTAGGGGGTGAAGTTGATCATGCTGCGTTTGTAATTAATCTACCTGAAATTGGTGGAGACAAACGTTTACAAGCAATGGGACTAACCATCTATAGTATCTGTGAATTTGAAGGTCACTAAGTCAACCAATTGGAAGTATTCATGAGTTATCTTGCCTTAGCGCGAAAATGGCGACCAACGAAATTTAATGAAGTAGTCGGACAAGCTCATGTCTTGACGGCGCTTGAAAATGCATTAGCACAAAATAGATTGCATCATGCTTATCTGTTTAGCGGCACTCGTGGTGTTGGAAAAACGACTATCGGTCGATTGTTTGCCAAAGGGTTAAACTGTGAAACGGGTATCACCGCCACACCTTGTGGTGAATGTGATACATGCCGTGAAATTGACCAAGGACGCTTTGTTGATCTCTTAGAGATCGATGCCGCATCACGCACTAAAGTTGAAGATACTCGTGATTTACTAGATAACGTGCAGTACAAACCTGCACGTGGTCGCTTCAAAGTTTATTTGATCGATGAAGTTCATATGCTCTCTCGCCACAGTTTTAACGCTTTGCTTAAAACGTTGGAAGAGCCACCTGAATATGTGAAGTTTTTACTTGCGACGACTGATCCGCAAAAATTACCTGTTACTATTTTATCGCGTTGCTTACAGTTCAATCTTAAACCAATTAGCGTTGAAAAAATCCATGAGCAGCTAGAGCATATTCTATCAGTCGAACAAGTAGCTTGTGAATCCAGAGCGTTAGGTATGATAGCGCATGCGGCCGACGGTAGTATGCGTGACGCACTGAGCTTAACCGACCAAGCTATCGCCTTAGGCAATAATCAGGTTATGGTTGATGTGGTTGCTCCCATGCTTGGTACGTTAGATACTGACCAAGCATTGAACTTACTACAAGCCATCAGCAGTAAACAGCCACAAACAGCAATGAATAGTGTAGAGTCTTTGGCGCAACATGGCGTTGATTGGGATGGATTGCTACAGCAAATCGCGATGCAATTGCACCGCATTGCTATGCATCAAACCTTACCTGCTACACTGGATAAAATGCAGCCAGATGCTGAAAAAATTCAGCTATTGAGCAAAGCATTGAGCCCACAAGATGTTCAGCTTTATTACCAAATTGCGTTGAAAGGTCGCGAAGATTTAGCCTTGTCACCGACGGCGCGTGTTGGCTTAGAAATGATAGTCTTACGTATGATGGCGTTTCGCCCTGCATCAGTGTCGCTGGTCAATACTATTAGCACTGATGTATCTAAACCTAGCGAACCTCAAGTTCAACAGTTAGCACCAGTTTCTAGTGTTGCAGCTCCATCTCAAACCGTACCCAGACCAAATGTTACTCCTGCGCAGCCGGTAATATCGACAGAACCGCAACTTGGCTACCCTAGCTACGAGGCGGATCGAGAGTACGATAGTCGCTATTCTGACATGAATTATGATGACTCTAATGCAATGGACTATGTACCAGAAGCATATTCGCACGCGTCATCAGCCCCCCCAGTCTCTCAACAACCGGCCACACCGCAGCCAGCACAGTCGGTTTCACCGATAGCAGGGTTACGCCATCAATTGCGCTCTCAGCGTAAAGGGTTAGCTCAACCAGTAAAAGGTTCTAATCCAACAAGGAACGGTGGAAAAAAGTCTAATGCGGCATCTGCTCAACCTGAATCTGTGCTTGAACGCGTTGCGTCGCACGGTAAATCAGCACGGATGTCGTCTGCATCAAAAACCAAGACTGAGAGCGACCAACCTCTTGGCAATGAACCTTATCAATGGCGTCCAACACAGACTGAGGTCATTGAGCTACAAGAGAAAACTGAGCTGACACCCACTCAAATTAAACAAGCTTTGGAGCATGTTAAAACCCCTGAAATGGCGGCGAAGTTGTTGGAAGAGTCGGTAGCCAAAGACCCGTGGGCAGCATTGATTCAAAAACTGAATACAGCAAAATTGGTTGAACAACTGGCGTTAAACTCTGTCTATCATAAATCAAGCTCATCAATCGAGCTGACATTAAGAACGAGCCAAGCTCATCTCAATACCGAACGAGCGCAAAGTGAATTATTGCAAGCGCTCAATGAAGTGCTTAATGAAGAGTGTCATCTTAATGTGACTATCGGTGAGCAAGGTGAAACGCCATTAGAGCTCAGAGAGCAGCTGTACCAAGCAAGGTTAGAGCAGGCTTTTGCCAGCCTGGAGAGCGATCCTAATGTGGTGTTCCTACAAAAGCGCTTTGAAGCTGAACTTGACCGCGATAGTGTGAGACCAATTTAATCAAATTAACCGTGTGTGGGGTTGAATCTATTCTTTAGTAACCCCACTTTATGTGAAACACCCAATGAAACCAGAGAGATAAACATGTTTGGTAAAGGCGGTATGGGCAACTTAATGAAGCAAGCCCAGCAAATGCAAGATCGCATGCAAAAGCTTCAAGAAGAAATCGCAAATATGGAAGTGATTGGTGAATCTGGCGCAGGTCTTGTAAAAGTCACTATTACTGGTAGCCACAGCGTACGTCGTGTTGAGATCGACGAAAGCTTGATGGAAGATGACAAAGAGATGCTTGAAGATCTTATCGCAGCGGCATTTAACGATGCGGCACGTCGCGTTGAAGAAACTCAAAAAGAAAAAATGGCTTCAGTAACTGGTGGTATGCAACTACCACCAGGCATGAAAATGCCGTTTTAACCAACAAGCAGGTTATTAATGCGTACCAGTCATATGCTGGAGCATTTGATGGAGGCCTTACGTTGTCTGCCTGGGGTTGGCCCCAAGTCAGCCCAACGTATGGCCTTTCATTTGTTACAGCGCGATAGAAAAGGCGGCTTACAGCTAGCCGATACTTTAAGCCAAGCGATGACAGAAATTGGTCATTGCAGTGAGTGCCGAACTTTCACCGAAGAAGAAACGTGTAATATTTGCACCAACCCCAAGCGCCAAGAAAACGGGCAATTGTGTGTGGTAGAAAGCCCTGCAGATATTGCCGCCGTTGAGGCAACGGGCCAATATTCTGGGCGCTATTTCGTGCTTATGGGTCATCTGTCGCCATTAGATGGTATTGGTCCGAGTGATATCGGTTTGGATACTTTGGACTATCGCTTGCAGCGTGGTGGTATTTCAGAGGTGATTCTAGCGACCAACCCAACGGTCGAGGGAGAAGCAACGGCGCACTATATTGCTGAATTGTGCCGAGCTCACCAAGTGTCCGCAAGCCGTATTGCTCATGGTGTACCTGTTGGTGGCGAGCTTGAGCTAGTCGATGGCACAACGTTGTCTCACTCGCTACTTGGGCGGCACAAGATTTAATAAAAAAGCCGCTGAATTCAGCGGCTTTTTTGAGCTTGAGGTTCGAGAATCGATTAATCGTTTGATTCTGTACCAAGTAGATTTTTGTAGATAAGTGCACCTAGAATACCACCAACGATTGGTGCTACCCAGAATAGCCAAAGCTGAGAAACAGCCCAGTCACCAACAAATACCGCAACACCAGTACTACGTGCTGGGTTAACCGATGTGTTTGTCACAGGAATGCTGATTAGGTGAATCAATGTCAAACATAGACCAATAGCGATAGGTGCGAAGCCTTGAGGTGCACGTTTGTCTGTTGCACCCATGATCACGATTAAGAACATCATCGTCATCACAACTTCAGCCACTAAAGCTGCAACCATTGAATATTGGCCTGGAGAATGTGCGCTGTAACCGTTCGCGGCAAAGCCAGAACCAACCACGTCAAAGCCCGCTTGACCGGTTGCGATTACGTAAAGTACGCCACCCGCAATAACACCACCAATCACTTGCGCGATGATGTAAGGCACTACGTCTTTAGTCTCGAAACGACTACCGGCCCATAGACCGATAGTTACTGCTGGGTTTAGGTGACAACCTGAGATATGGCCAATAGCAAATGCCATTGTAAGTACGGTAAGACCGAACGCCAAAGAAACGCCCAACAGGCCAATGCCGACATCAGGGAAGCCAGCCGCTAACACTGCACTACCACAACCACCAAGCACTAACCAAAAAGTACCAAAAACCTCTGCCATGTATTTATTCATATTGTTTCCTATTGCGGATTTAGATTACCTGTTGAACATAGTAGAGAATTGTCAGAAAAGTGTGAATTGAAGCGCGGAAATTAACCCAAATGCCAGATATGAGCGTTTCTGTCTCATACATGAAACGAAATGGATAAGGAGAGGGTAGGTGGATGAGTTGAAAGGAAAACCTCGGCTATCGCTATAGAATTTGATAACCGAGGCGAGAGGAAGCGTTAGCTAAAAGCAATAAATGGTGAGATACACAACAAGATGCCCGTAGCGATGATCAGGTATAGTGAAGCACCTTTATATTTATGTAGAGAAGGCACTTGATACACCAAGTAAGCAGGAATCAAACAGCCAATCAAACCAAAGATAGGGCTACAAACCGAAGTGAAGCTCAGAACCGGTAGGTTGAGTACGATAGCGCCCCACGCCATCAAAATCGCGAATAGAATGATGCCTTTCGTCACGAGATCTTTGTTGATTTGCTCTTCAGGCATCACTTTTTTCAATGCCAACATCGCAAGGCCTTGGCAAGAATCACGGAAGCCAAGGTAAACACCAAAGAATGCTGTCATTACAGAAAAGATGTTCAACATCAGGCTAAGCAGTTTAAGCGTCGTGCCGTCCATGCCTTGTGCTACCATCGCTAGCGCAGAGATGTTCTCGTTTGCTGCGCGGACTGCTTGTTCATGAGACATCGCCAACGTGAAAGAAATCGCGTAGAAAAACACGGTAACGAACAAAATGCCAAAAGCGATATTCATGGCGCGCATCGCTTTAAAACGGGCAACTTCAATAGACTTCTCTTTCGAACGGTAAGAGATCACCATCGGACTCAAGCTTTGAATAAACAAGATAGAGGTAAGGGTGAACGGCAGCAGTTCAATCGCATCTTTTAGGCCAGCACCAGCCGTTGGTACTGTACCGACATTAGCTAAATCCCACTTTTCTACCATCATGAAACCCAATAGGGCAACGGTACAGAGCTTAATTAGCACTAAGCCCGTACTGACTTTAAATAAGATCTTTTCTCCACGAGACGCGATCGCCACCAAAGCGCAAACCAATGCTAAACCATACAACGGGTTTTCCGACAACAGCCCCTCAGTGATACCAAAGCTGTGTAGAAAAGAGGCTGAGTCATTATTGATTGCCGTCGAGTATACGAATACCCATATCACCAACATGATGAAGTAGAGCACTCCTAACAAGGCGCCCCATTTATTGCCAAGGTAGCCAGAGATAACCCCCGCATAGTCTTGACACTTCGGAGAGGTGGAAAGCGTGTTAATAAATAGGCGTTGGAACAAGTACATCGCTGGATAACCAATCACCGCGGAGGCAAGAAATACCCATATACCAAGTACGCCCACTTTTACTGGAAGAAAAACAATACCAGCACCGATTGCCATGCCGATACTCATGATTACCCAGCCCCAGTCAGTGCTATCAAACTTAGTCGCCGCTTTCCATTCTGTGGCTGTCATTCCGGCTTTAACGTGAGGTGGTTCTTTAGTTATTGGAAGAGTTTGTGTAGGTACAGTAACGCTCATTGTCGTTTTCTCTTTGTTAATATGAATTTTCTCAAATCTATTTGAGAAAAATATTAACAGCAATTATTTTGTAGAAAATTCAGATAAATTTGAGATCTAGGCGAAATTACTCAATAAAATCTGAATTTAGATCGATTTTTGTGATCTTTGGTTGTTTTTTCTCACATATAGTTGAAAAAATAGCTTTAAAACGAAAGCGAAAGCTGAGTTTTACGACTAAAACTAAAAACTATGTGAGGATTAACATGAAAGAATTGATCGCTTCAGAGCACGCTCCTGCCGCAATTGGCCCATATTCACACGGAACCACTTACGGGGATTTGATTTTTACTTCTGGTCAGCTCCCAGTTGATAGCGCGACAGGTAAAGTAGTAGAGGGAGGGATTACTGCTCAAAGTCATCAATCTCTAACGAACTTAAAACATGTGCTTGAAGCTGGTAACGGCAGTTTAGATACGGTTCTAAAAACGACGTGCTACTTGGCAAACATCAGCGACTTTGTTGAATTTAACAAAGTGTATGCAGAGTTTTTCCAAAAAGATTGCCCAGCACGAAGCTGCTTTGCGATGAAAGATCTTCCGCTAGGTGTTTTGATTGAAGTTGAAGCGATTGCTAGTAAAAAGTAATACGGAGAAGAAGCATTAATCAGCAATGGAACCAATATATTCAAATCATTAAGCAAGTTGTAAAACCTGCCCTCGGATGTACAGAACCCGTTGCTGCTGCCCAGCAACTTATTGATGAAGAGTGAGTCAATGTTGCTCGCATTGATACACAAGAATATATCTTTTGCAGTGTAACCATGAGCGCTGGAGAAGACATAGTTTCGGTGACCATCAGCAGTGGGCACACTAACATCATTCATATCACTCGAAATGGAGTGGTGACGTTTGATGCCCCTTTACAGCAACGAGTCGCGACAAGATCGGTATGTAAAGGGGTTGATATCTCTATTAAGCAGATTTACGACTTTGCCCTTCAGCGCCATTTGATGACATCAAATTTATTTTGTAAGCGGCGAAACTCAACACTTCCTTAGCGCAAGAGGGTATCGACTGAGGTTACGGTCTAGAAATTGGCCGCACATTAAAAGGCAATATCGAACAAGGTTTGCTTAGCAATGACCTGATGAGCAGAATCCAAATGATGACCTCTGCTGCATCCGACGCTCGAATGGGGGGACGACCCTGCCAGCTATGAGTAACTTTGGCAGTGGTAACACGGTAACCAGTGCGGCAGCATCTATGGCATTGGTGTACCTTGCGGGTGGCACGTTTGAACAATCATGTTATGCGATTCAAAACGTTATCAGTGATAGTTCGGGCATGGTGTGCGATGGCGCAAAATCCTCATGTGCGATGAAAGTCTGCACTTCTTCAACTACGGCAGTGCGCTCATATTTGATGGCGATGGGTAACCACAGTGTGAAGAATCAAGGTATAGTAGACGACGAAGTTGAACAAACTATAAGAAACGTTGGCTCTATGGTTAGACTTGGTATGCCGTATACTGACAAATCTATTATCGATATCATGTTGGCCTAGCCTCAAAGTTTTTACTAAGGGAAGTAAATTGCAGCTTAAGAAACTTACCAAAAGTGATTTAGATATTTTGAATTCGATGAAGAACGTCGTCGATGGCATTGCTCGTATGTACGGTGAACATACTGAAGTCGTTCTTCACAGTCTTGATGCAGAAGCACCAGAAATCATCAAAATTGCCAATGGCCATGTTACTGAACGTGGAGAAGGCGCTCCAATTACCAACTTAGCAAGAATGAAGCTACTTGAGGGCAAGGACGTGTCAGACTCGTATCTGACTAAAACCGCGAGCGGAAAGACCTTGCACTCGATCACCACCATCGTTCGTAACCCAAAAAATAAGCCTATCGGTCTACTTTGTATCAACGTGGATATGGATGTGCCGATGCAGGACTTTTTGCGCTCAATCTTGCCGCAGCAGCAGAACCCTTGTTGCACGGGAGCGAGCTCGCCAGAAACGTTTGCACGCAACATCGACGAAACCATCATTAGTACGATCGAAACCGTTCAGTCAGAAGTATGGACGAATGAGGCAATCACACCTTCCAAACGCAACCGAGAGTTGGTGACACGCTTACAAGGTTTTGGGATTTTTAAATACAAAGATGCGGTATTGATGGTGGCAAACCACCTAGGTATCTCGCGTGATACGATTTACCTTTACCTAAGGGAATTGGGTAACGATTAAGTGAGTTGTTCGAGCTCGGTAATGTTGCTCAAAGCTTCCTGATTAGTTTGGCCACACACGATCGGACATGGTTTGAAGTCGTGGCATACTTTGGGCCGTTCTGGCTTGCCAAACAACTTACATAGATTATCGTCGTTAAGTTGAATGCAACGAACCCCTGCCGGTTTACCATTTTCCATGCCTGGAATTGATGAAGAAATACTAGGGGCAATACAGCATGCGCCACAACCGAGTCGGCATTCCATAACATTTGTCCGAGAAATAAATTAGGCACGCATCCTAGCAGATATTAGTAGGAATCGCAGCGTCTATAGTAAATTTTTCTCCTTGAATTTTCTACGCCACAGCGGTATAACACGCCCCCATTCGTTAAGTTAGTCGTTAAGTAAGAAGTCATCCTATGAATACACCATTTTGGCAAACTAAATCCCTGGAGCAAATGACTGAACAAGAGTGGGAGTCGCTTTGTGATGGATGCGGTAAGTGTTGTTTACACAAATTAATGGATGAAGATAGTGATGAAGTGTATTACACCAATGTCGCTTGCAGTTGGTTAAATAGCGATACTTGTTCGTGCAAAGATTACCCAAATCGATTTAATTCAGGTGAAGAGTGTTTAAAACTGACCCGCGATAAAATTGATGAGTTTAATTGGCTACCTGATACGTGCGCTTACCGCCTAATGTCGGAAGGGCAGCCTCTACCACAGTGGCATCCGCTAATCACTGGCTCCAAAGAAGCGATGCATGCCGCGCAAGAAAGTGTCCGTAACAAAGTGGTTTATGAAATTGATGTTATTGATTGGGAAGACCACATTTTAAATCATCCCTCACGTTAGGGAAATGAACTAGGCCCTTCCAGGCATTTAATGTCTGAGTAAATCGTTATGCTGCTAATTATGATGAGTGGTATTGATTTACTCAATAATCAGTGTGCGTTACCCAAGTAGGTTGAACCTTATAATAACAGTAGTAAACCGCCAATCGTTGCCGCAGCGGAAAGATATTGCCCTGCCGAATAGGAGTCATCTTCCTCTTCAGGGATCTTGTCTGGGTGGTCTAAGCCTAATGCACCGTGAGCAAAGGATTCTACTTTATCCCCAACGGTTTTTTCTTTGTTTTGGTCAACTTTGTTATCTTTTTCAAGCTCCTGCAACGCGGCAAGTAATGCTTTTCCTTCATCGGATAAAGTCACTTTATTCTGCTCGACTTTTAGCGGAGCAGCTGCGTTTGCCTCTGGTGTAGAGTTTGCTTGAGTTTTTACCGATTGACTTGAATACAGCTTAGCTGCGCCTGTTCCTACGGGTGTCATACTTTTCTCCTAAAATATGCCCTCAGACAATGTATCGACAGATATAAAAAAAACTTGTGCAAAAAAGTCGCAATTTGTATGAAATAAACACAAGCAAAAACCGCGCCTATTTATCCGATCAAATCAGACAAAAGACGCAGTCTATTTGATTGGCTATTTACAGGAGAGTTCTGCGTTTCGTGTAGCAAGTTGTTTATAGGCTTGCATACGATTGTTTGGTTGGATAAAAGCAGTGGGAACAGGTAGCACCTCCAGTTGAAAATCTGGAGAAAGCGGCTGAATTTTTTCAACTGGGGTAATAACAACGATCTTCAAATTTGGATTGCGACGCAAAATAGAATTTGCAGTACCTAATCCCTGCTGTGTATGGAATTTACCTGCAATATGCATGACTTGTGAGTTAGGGTGATCAGTCAAATATTCAACAATACTTTCTGCCATGGTTTCATCCCAGGTGATTTGTGCAGCAAACTGATTTTCTGTTTGTTCGGCAGAGCCGTGATGCATCGATGCCATGAATTTTTCTTTATATAAAGATGAAGACATATCAACTTGTCTGGCAACATGTTGCCGTTGTTCTGCTGGCAACCTATCAAGATATTCTATGCCGACTTTTCCTATGCAGCGCACAATCGATTTAGGAGCATTCGCCGCAATGGTGTCGATGTTATGCGCTTTGGCGTATTCAACCAGTGGGCGGTAGTCACTTTCATAATTTGGCCACGCATTCGCTTGAGAGGTAAGGTATTGTTCACCAATTTCGCCTGCAAGATAACGATTGAGTACTAGTTGGCTATCGCGTGAAAATTGTTCCATAGACAAAGCGACATCTCGTTTTTGTAGGTTGAGTTGTTCGAGTAGATCAGTTTGAAAGCGGTGGATAGCTGGGTGCGTATGCCATTCTCCAACCAAAATAACATCAGCATTTTTAAGCGCTTGAGGTAGGGCTGTGAGAGCGATTGGCTCTCCTTCAGGCGAGGCTAGTTGGTAATCATAAAAGTGTGTAATTGGCTTAGTCGAGTATGTTGTACAGCCCATAAGCCATAGGGACAAAGCAAAATAAATAATCGTGCGCATGAGGGCCTCCATTTAAGTTTCAGATAGTAATGGAGGCGTCGTTAACTTGCAATATAATGAGAATTGTTATCAGTTATTCTTTCTGTAAACGCTGATCATAAAATCCGCCTCACATTCAAATATCTCGGCGTTTTTCAAATGAGATCTTAATTCATCACTGGCTCGCCATGCAAACGGGGTCATCTGCAATAAATCAAAGGCATCAGAGCCGCTAAGGGACATTGTATAATTAAGCTGTTGTTGGTGTTCTAATGTGAATCCAGCGATGATTTCAGGTGTTTCATCATGCAGCTGTACGGTTTGATAGATACCTTGTTTGAGCTGGTATAAATGGCGACCCGCTGGCGTAACGGTAATTACGATACCATTAGCTTGAATGCATCGGTTAAGCTCATCAGCTTTGCACGGCGCATAAATCCGCAAGACACCATCAAGTGAGTGATCTGCGAAAGGTAGGCGATGGCTTGATGCGACAACAAAATTGACATTCGGATAACGCTTGGCGGCATAGCGAATCGCGATTTTAGAGATGTCTAAACCATAAGTGGTTGCCTGTGGTGCTTGCTCTGCCAGCGAATGCGCGACAAACTGAGTGTAGTAGCCTTCACCGCAGCCAATATCTAAAAGTTGGTATTGTGAACCTTGCAAATAGTCACGACATAACTGGGTAACAGCTTGACGCATCGGGTCATAATGTCCACCTTCAAGAAAGCGGCGTCTTGCTTGCATCATCTCCTTATTGTCACCGGGATCTTTTGAACGCTTGTGCTGCACAGGCATTAAATTCACATAGCCTTCTTTTGCGCGGTCGAACTGGTGATTTTTTTCACATCGGTAGTTTTGTTGATTGAGTGCAAGAGGCTGGTGGCACAGGGGACATTGGTAAGTCATAACGACCTCATGGAGATATTCAAGGCGGCAAGTTTAACGGTATTAGCGTTAAATAAAAAGGGTGGGAAAGTACCACCCTTATATGATTGCGCTTATACAGAAAGACGAGTGATCAACTGGTGGCTTTCACCGGGTTGCAAGGTTTTACCTGCAGACAAACAAGGTGCATGTAGTGTTGATTCAACACATAACATGGTTTGGTAGCCATCATCAGGCATGTCGGCCATTGATTGTGCTCCTGCTGCCCAGGGGTTCCAAAGTACCGCCGAGTTATGGCCGCTATTTTCAACAGTCAGTGTTCTATTGAGTTTAGCGTCAGCAACCTTAATTTGAGCTTCTGGCGCAGTATAAACACGGTCAATGGTATCGGTGAGGAGTAATTGTTCACCGCCTTGACATACCTTCGCATTTTGTAGGCTATCGATATATTCACGGCCCATACCAGTGGTGGTAGTTTGCCTAATATCGCCAACATTGAGATAAGTATGCAGTGCGCCAGAGAACGTCCATGCTTTCTCATCAGTGTTGGTGACTTCAAGGGTAAGATTTAATGTATCACCAATTTCTACATACAGACGTGTTTGGAACTGATAAGGCCAGATAGCCAACGTATCGGCTGTTGCTTCCAGTCCAAGAACGACGATGACGCCGTGATCGTTTTCTTTATGTTCAACCAGCGTCCATTCACTAGTACGTGCAAAGCCATGAGCTGGTGCGGCAATACGGCCAAACCATGGCCAACAAACAGGAATACCGCCTCTTAGTGCTGCTTTTCCATCAAAAATTGCACTATCACTCATCCAAATAAGATCATCTTTGCCAGATGGGGTGAATGACACAACGTGGCCGCCATGTAAGGCAATACCTGCGGTTGCTTTATCGTGAATAACACGAACGATTTTCACACCATCTTTTTCAACGATGGTGACGTTATCAGAAAGAAAAGTAAGCGTTGGAAGAGAGTGTAAGTCCATAAATGCCGTTCCTCATGCAGTTCCTGCCAGACAAACGGGTAAGGAACCAGTTGGAGTTGTCCAAAGCGAGTCCCTAGGTAAAGGGACAGATACTAAAAAGGCGACACAATGGCCGCCTTTGTTCTCAACGAATTTCTTCGCTAAACACTTACATTATTTAGAAACGTGAGCGATTAGGTCTAGAACTTTGTTTGAGTAGCCGATTTCGTTGTCGTACCAAGATACAACTTTAACGAAGTTGTCAGTTAGAGCGATACCAGCTTTAGCATCGAATACTGAAGTTTGAACTTCGCCGATGAAATCTTGAGATACAACTGCATCTTCAGTGTAACCAAGAACACCTTTAAGCGTAGTTTCAGAAGCTTGCTTCATTGCAGCACAGATAGCTTCGTAAGATGCACCTTTTTCTAGGTTAACTGTTAGGTCAACTACAGAAACGTTAGCAGTTGGTACGCGGAAAGCCATACCAGTTAGTTTGCCGTTTAGTTCTGGAAGAACAACGCCTACTGCTTTAGCTGCACCAGTTGAAGATGGAATGATGTTTTGAGAAGCACCACGGCCACCGCGCCAGTCTTTAGCTGAAGGACCATCTACAGTTTTTTGAGTCGCAGTAGTTGCGTGAACTGTAGTCATAAGGCCTGAAACGATACCGAAGTTGTCGTTTAGAACTTTAGCGATAGGTGCTAGACAGTTAGTAGTACAAGAAGCGTTAGAAACGATGTCTTGGCCTGCGTAAGATTCGTGGTTAACACCCATAACGAACATTGGAGTTGCGTCTTTAGATGGACCAGTTAGAACAACTTTCTTAGCACCAGCAGTGATGTGCTTACGTGCAGTTGCGTCGTCTAGGAATAGACCAGTTGCTTCAGCAACTACGTCAACACCGATTGCATCCCACTTAAGATCTTCAGGGTTACGCTCAGCAGTTACACGTACAGTTTTACCGTTTACTACTAGGTTACCGCCTTCAACTTCAACAGTACCGTTGAAACGGCCGTGAGTTGAATCGTACTTCAGCATGTATGCCATGTAATCTACGTCGATAAGGTCATTGATACCTACAACTTCGATGTCATTGCGCTCTTGCGCTGCACGGAATACGAAACGACCGATACGGCCAAAACCGTTAATACCTACTTTGATAGTCATTGTAGTTGCTCCACAACTTAATTTCTGATTAAAGATAAACTGGTAGTAAAATTACAAAATCCAGTAAACATCTGCAACAGATAATCGGACTTAACTTGTTTAAAGTCAAAAAAAACTGTCGCTTTTTTTCACAATCCATCGCAAGTGATTAAAATTTAGACTTTAAGTAGCTTTCGATTACTACCAGTTGGCGTAAAATACTTTAGAGCTCTAAAGCATTTAAGAAATTCTAAACCTACCGTTTTACGGAGAGAAAGTATGTGCTACAAAGAGCTGGCTGTGCAAGTTTTTAGCGCAAAAAGAATGGTCAAATTTTGAGAAAAGGAAGTTTTGTTAAGTGGAACGAAAGGTCGAAAACACCATGAAGCCCGATGAATACTGGCGTGAGAAGCTGACTGATGATGAGTTTTATGTATGTCGTAAGCAAGGAACTGAAGCTCCATTCAGCGGCAAGTTATTGCACAATCGTGATACAGGGGAGTATGTATGTACTTGTTGCGAAGCGCTGTTATTTACTTCTACCAATAAATACGATTCAGGTTGTGGTTGGCCGAGTTTTGATGCGCCAATTAACGACACCGCTATTCGCTATTTAGAAGATAGAAGTCACGGAATGGTACGTACGGAGATCCGTTGTGCTCAGTGTGATAGTCATCTTGGGCATGTTTTTCCTGATGGGCCAAAGACGACGGGTGAACGATTTTGTGTCAACTCTGTGTCGTTAATTTTCAACAAAAAGTGAAAAAGCGGTGAGTTTCTCACCGCCTTTCGTTTTATCGTTACAGGTTTTAAAGCTAATGAGTGGTAGCCCTATGCTCTTGTCTATTTGAAACTGCAGCGGTGTTGGCTACGTTCGCTTACCCCAATCACATCGTTTATCTACGCTCATGGGGATGAACTCACTTGGTGCCTACCTGCAACTTGAAGTTGTTTGGGTGTTTATAACTCTGATAGATTCGAAGGCATAAGAGACGCTTTGAATTGCCCATTTTCGATCGCCTCTGTTATTTGATCCGCAATGAGATCTAACCTATCGAATTTCTCTTGAGTGAAGCCATACAGTAATTCAAGCTCGGCTTCTGAGGCGACAGGTACATTGAATGCCTTACCGACCATCGCCCAAATGTACGCTTTTTCTTTATGTTTCAGGATCTGATTGGTGCTTGCCAAAGATTTAATAATCTCGATATTAACTGGTTTACCTTTGCTGAGTTCAAGTGAGTGAGTAAGTAAGGCAATACTTTTCTCTCTATTTCTGTTGGTATAAAAAGTAGCAAGCGCATACTGCATTTCTGCATTTTCAAGCTCAGGTTTTCCTTCTAACTGTAAGAATTGACGTTGAGCTTGTTTGTCACCGATTTGACTCCACAAAAAGTAAAGTGATTGTGCTGAGTGTGATTGTTTCAGTTCTTTAACGATGCGATCCAGATCATTCCCCGAATTGACCAGAGCCTCAAAACGTTGTTGTTTAAGCTTGGTTTGGTCTATGGCTTGAATTTGGGAGGCGAGCTCAAGGCATTTTCGATAAGATTTGACCAAACCATATTCTTCAATTTTGTTTTTATCTGTAGGGTTCTTTAGTACCTCAAAGCGGTGCCAAATTAAATCAGTACGAGGAATTCTGCACTGACCATCATCCATATTGAGCTGTTCACAGCGTAAGTTTGGATTATCAGCGCAGAGCTTTTCAGTATTCTTATTGTTTTCAAAGCAGCCACTAGCAAGCAGTGGAAAGCAAAGAATTAGCGTAATTTTTATGCGGTTCATTGTCTTAGCTTGTGATCAAATACACTTATTTATTTGGCTTGCCTTGACTCAATAGATTGGCAAGTTATGTTTGTGATGAATTTGTTAATCAAGGACACATCATGGATGCCAACCAATTAATTAACGCCATCACACCTGAAGCTTATGAGCGTTTATTACACGCTGTGGAAACGGGTAAGTGGTCTGAGGGTACACCACTTTCTCAAGAGCAGCGAGACTCATGCATGCAAGCTGTGATGTTGTATCAATCTAAGCATAATCTAGAAGCAGAACATATGACAGTTGCCGCCGGTGGTGAAATTAGCTTGAAGTCAAAAAGTGAACTGAAAAAGCGCTTTCAAGAAGGGCAAGAAGATATCGTGCGAGTTAACCCCAATCACGATTAAGCTAACAGTGTTCAAGGTGATATTAAAAAGCCCTATCTAGATAAGACGGGGCTTTTTATTGTTCAAAGTTTAATGCAGATGAAATTATACCAACGCCTTATAGGCTCATTTCACCACGCAGTACTTGCTGCATTTTTGTTTTAACTTCCTCATAGGAGAGGTTTTGGCTAAGTAAGTAGTGAAGTTTTGCTAATGCAGCTTCTGGCGTCATGTCATAACCGCTAATTACACCTGATTCTGCCAGTGCACAACCCGTCGCGTAGCCACCCATGTTGACTTTGCCTGCTAGGCATTGCGTTAAGTTGACAACAATTACACCACGCTCAGAGGCTTCTTTTAAATGACCTAATAATTCAGGGTTTTGTGGTGCGTTACCGACACCGAAGGTGAGCAAAATCATTGCATTTACCGGTTGCAATAAGGTGTTGCGAATAACCTCGTGTGAAATACCTGGGTACATCGTAATCACTCCAATTGGTTGCGGGGTGATGTTATGGACTTTAAAAGTACCTTGAGGTTGCTCGTTGACCTTAACACTATTGCTGATTTGGATGTTAATTCCAGCTTCGAGTAAAGGAGGCAAGTTTGGTGAAGTAAAGGCATTAAAACCATCGGCGTGAGATTTCACACTGCGATTGCCTCTCATCAATTGATTGTTGAAGAATAACGTCACTTCATTAATGGGATAATTGGCCGCAATATGTAAGGCATTAAGTAAATTTGCTTGGCCATCAGAACGAAGTTCAGCCAGCGGAATTTGCGAGCCAGTCACGATGACAGGCTTACCTAAATTTTCTAGCATGAAGGAGAGCGCAGATGCCGTGTAGGCCATGGTATCGGTACCATGTAGGATCACGAAACCATCGTATTTATCATAATTATCACGAATATCGTTGGCTATTTGTTGCCAATCTTCAGGGGTCATGTCGGAAGAGTCGATCAGAGGATCGTATTCGTGGATGGTAAACTCAGGCATTTCAGGACGGTGGAACTCGGGCATGCCTGCTAATTGTTTTTCCATGAATCCCGCAATTGGGACGTAACCATGGTCGGATTTTAGCATACCAATAGTGCCGCCAGTGTAGGCGATGTAAATATGTTTTCTTGCCATTGCTAGAAACCACTCGTATAGGGGGGAACAGAGCGGCGATTATAGCGTATTCAATCAATATAAAAAGGGGCGCTTTACACAAAGCGCCCTAGAGTATTATTTAGTTAATAACAGTTATTTTTACTGTACTTGGCAGTTAAGACAGAACGCATATTGTCCTTTTGGATCATTAAAACTGCTGAGTATATTGGCATCTTGCACCAGTTGTTTGGCTGCTGGTTGTAGTGTAGCTGGCAGTATCAAAGATACATCAAACTCAAAGTGAGCTTGTACTTGGCTCATGATATCTTGCAGGAACTGTTGTGCCGGAGTGAGTGGTTCTTCTACCCAGTAAATATTATAGGTTTCCAGATTCGCTAATTCCGCTGCCAGTTTTACCGCGTCATCAAAGTCACCCATTTGGTCGACTAACCCATGGTCCATTGCATCTTGCCCTGTCCAAACACGACCTTGAGCGACGTGGTCAACTTGCTCGGTAGATAAGCTGCGGTTTTCACCGACAAGGCTAATGAAACGTTGGTAACCGTGTTCTATGCCTAATTGAAGTGCATCAGCTGCACCTTTTGGTAGGCCGGTGGTCACCCCAACGCCAGAGAATGGAGATGTACCGATCCCATCAGTATAGACCCCCAGTTTATTGAGGCCTTTTTCAAAGGTAGTGATGACACTGAAAATACCGATTGAGCCTGTTAATGTGGTTGGTTGAGCAACGATTTTATCTGCGCTCATCGAAATCCAATAACCACCAGAAGCCGCTAGGCTCGACATGGAAACCACGACCGGTTTTCCGGCGTCTTTCAATGCTTGGATCTCGTTACGGATGATTTCAGACGCAAAGGCACTACCTCCAGGGCTGTCGACTCGCAACACAACGGCTTTTACTTTATCGTCATTACGTGCTTGGCGAAGTAAAGTTGCCGTTGTATCGCCACCCACAGTGCCGCGTGGCTGGGAGCCATCCATAATCGCACCACTGGCCACAACAACAGCCACATCATCCATCTCACTATTAAATTGCGGTGTTATGGTCGCTTGGTATTCGTAGTAACTCATTGCGTTGTAGCTATCTTCGCCATTGCTACCGAATACTTCGGCTAATTCACGGCGTACTTGCTGGCGAGTGGCGAGTTCGTCGACCAAACCGAGTTTTAGCGAAAGTGCGGCAAGGTCACCATTAGTGGCTTTTAGTTGAGCAAGGAATTGATCCATTGATGGGTTAAGCGTTTGGGCATCAATTTGGCGATTGGTTGAAACATCATCGATGTATGCGCCCCATAACTGCGTTAACCAACGAGAAGCTGACTCTTTGGCAGCCTGTGACATGTCATCGCGAATAAAAGGTTCAATGGCAGATTTGTAAGTGCCAACACGAAAGACGTGCGTATTGACATCTAACTTTTCTAGCAAGGTTTTATAGTACATAGAATACGCACTATAACCTTTGAGCATCACCGCACCATCAGGCGCTAAGAACACTTTGTCAGCGTAGCTGGCTAAGTAATATTGACTTTGGTTATAGAAGTCACCAATAGCGTAAATTGGTTTACCCGCCGCTTTGAACTCATTGAGTGCTTTAGCTATGTAGCGCAACTTAGTCAGGTTCGTCTCAGGCATTTCACCTAATGCTAAAATTAAGCCGGTGATTTTTGAGTCATCCTTTGCATGGCGAATAGTGTCAACCACGTCAAACAATACATTTTCTTTTGGCAAATCCTGACCAAAAAATGAACCAGCTACCGAATCCATTGGATTCACATAGGAGCTTTGTTCAACGATAGGACCAGACAAATTGAGCACCAAGGCCGATTCTTTGCCTACGGTCGGAAGAGGGGATTCTGCATGTACATACAAAAAATAAATAATGGCGATACTGAGTAAAAAGAATATGTTGGTTAAAGCCACTCTTACAAAAGTAATAGCTTTCCAAAACCCTTTAAAGATCAATCCGATAAATCGAAATAGTGATTTCATTGCCTCTCCACTGCGGTTATTCGCTAGCGTGTTAAATGAATAGAAGGGAATACCCTTGAGATATGAATGAGTTACATCCTACGTGATCTAGTATACCCAAACAACCGCAAGATTGATCGGTGTTACAAAAATGTAAACACTTGTTTGATTTTTATTGACTCTGATAATATTCTGGTCTGACCACGAAGCATAATTATAAAAGTGAAGTCAGCATGTACCCACACCTATTACAGCCATTAGATCTAGGATTTACTCAGTTACGTAACCGTGTATTGATGGGATCAATGCACACTGGATTAGAAGAACATAAAGAAGGACTCCACAAACTCGCCGCCTTTTATGAAGAGCGTGCGAAAGGTGGGGTTGGACTGATCGTAACTGGCGGTTTTTCGCCTAATTTACGTGGTCGACTTCATCCTTTTAGTGCCGAGTTTAGTAAAGTGAAGCACGCTCGTTCCCACAAAGTGGTCACTGAAGCGGTTCACCGTCAAGGTGGCAAAATAGCATTACAACTGCTTCATGCAGGCCGATACGCGATGCATCCTTTTGCTCAGAGTGCATCAGCGATCAAAGCGCCAATCGCGCGTTTCGCACCGAGCGAAATGAGTGTTCGTCAAATCAAAAAAACCATCGATGCCTTTGCAAATAGTGCTGAATTGGCGCACTTAGCTGGTTACGATGGCGTGGAAGTGATGGGTTCGGAAGGTTACCTTATCAACCAGTTTATCTGTAAGCGTACCAATATGCGATACGACGATTGGGGTGGTAGTTATGAAAATCGCATTCGTTTTCCCTTAGAAATCGTCAAGGCGATACGCGCCGCGGTTGGTAAAGATTTCATCATAATTTTTCGTCTTTCGATGCTGGATTTGGTCGAAGAAGGCAGCACTTTTGAAGAAGTATTAACGCTTGCTAAAGCATTAGAAAAAGCCGGTGTGACCATTATCAATACTGGTATTGGTTGGCACGAAGCACGTATCCCAACCATTGCCACGCAAGTGCCACGCGCTGCATTTACGTGGGTAACAGAGAAAGTGCGTCCTCATTTATCGGTTCCTGTGGTGACTTGTAACCGAATTAACACACCTGAAGAGGCGGAGAAAATACTGGCATCTGGCCAAGCTGATATGGTCTCAATGGCTCGTCCATTTCTCGCCGATCCTGAATTTGTGAGCAAAGCCGAGCAAGGAAAAGCGGCGCTGATTAACACCTGTATTGGCTGTAACCAAGCTTGCTTGGACAATGTATTTAAAGCGAAACGTGCCAGTTGTTTAGTCAATCCTAGAGCCTGTTACGAAACTGAAATTGTGGTGCAACCTGCCAAAAAACCCAAGAAAATTGCTGTGATAGGGGCTGGGCCTGCCGGTTTGTCATGCGCCACAACCTTAGCAGAAAGAGGCTATCAAGTTGATTTGTTTGAGAAAAACGATCGAATCGGTGGTCAATTTAGACTAGCAATGCAGATCCCCGGTAAAGAAGAGTTTCGAGAAACCATTCGTTATTTTGCCAATCTAATTGATGAGACGGGCGTCAAGCTTCATTTAGATACTAAGGTCACTTTCGATATGCTGCAAGGCTATGATGATGTGGTTATGGCCTCTGGTGTGACCCCAAGAAAAGTTAGTATTGAGGGTATTGAAAACCAAGAAAAAGTGGTTGATTACCAAACCTTGATTCGCGAAAAAACACCCGTAGGCGAAAAGGTTGCAATAGTCGGGGCTGGTGGCATTGGTGTCGACATTGCCACCATGTTGACTGAGCCGCAAGATCACACACTCGATGATTGGCTACATGATTGGGGGATCGATAAAGAAATCGCTCACCCTGGTGGCTTGTACCCTTACCCAGATTCATTGAGTGATAAAACGGTTTGGGTTTTACAGCGCCGTAAGGGACGTGTGGGCAAAGGGCCAGGTAAAACGACAGGTTGGATCCACAAACGCACACTTGAGAAACGCGGAGTGCACTTACTGGGTGGCGTGAGCTATGAAAAGATAGACCCATACGGATTGCATATTTCTATTGATGGCAAGCAACAATTACTTGATGCAGACAAAATTGTAATTTGCGCTGGTCAAGAATCAGTTCGTCCGTTTGAAGATAAGTGGGATTCGTTAGGTGAAAAATTACATGTGATTGGCGGTGCTGATTACGCTGGTGAGTTGGATGCGGTACGCGCTATTCGCCAAGGTGTCGAGTTAGCGACGAAATTGTAATACCCAATCACTAAATAGGAAAAAGCGCTGAATTCAGCGCTTTTTTGATGGTATCCAATTCGCTTTTCTTCGGTCAAAGTACCTAAAGAATAACGGTTTTGTTGCCATACACAAAAACGTGATCGTTCACTACTTTATTGAGTGCTTTGCTCAATACATTCTTTTCTACATCGCGTCCGGCTTGTGCCATATCTTTTGCACTAAAAGTGTGATCAACAGGAATGACATCTTGTTTGATGATTGGGCCTTCATCTAAATCGTTGGTAACGAAGTGTGCTGTTGCACCGATGATCTTAACGCCACGCTCATAGGCTTGTTGGTAGGGTTTTGCACCAATGAAGGCTGGCAAAAAGCTGTGGTGGATGTTAATGATTTTGTGATGATAGCTCTCAACAAATGTCGGTGTTAGTACGCGCATGTATTTCGCAAGAACCAAGTAATCTGGCTGATATTGGTTGATCACTTCAAGCAGTTTTTCTTCGTGCTCTGAGCGGTTTAGTCCTTCGTGAGAAACGCAGTGATAAGGAATATCAAACCGTTCAGTCAGACTTTGTAGAGTATCGTAGTTGCCCACAACCGCGGCAATCTCGACATCTAAACTGCCATCGAAGTTCTTCATTAAAATGTCACCGAGGCAATGTGCTTCCTTTGTGACCAAAATCACTACGCGTTTACGTGATGAATCTACGAGTTTACGCTTGGCTTGAGTAGGTAGCGCTTGATCAAGGTCAGCAAGAAGCGTCGTATCATTGAAGTAACCTTCAAGTTCGGTACGCATAAAAAAGTGACCGCTTGTGTTATCAACGTACTCATTATTTTGGATGATGTTGAGTTGATGTTTATAACAAATGTTGGTGATTTTTGAGATTAAGCCTGGTGCATCGCTACAATGAGTCAGGAGAGTCTTTCTTTCCATTATCTAATACTTCCGTGATTGAATTCTTTTATTCTAAAAACTAATTCGAGCGCGCATGAACGGTGATGCACTCCACAATATAAGGGCTATAATTAATCTATTATCAAGTTGGTTTCAATAAATAAACGGGTTAACCGTTAGGCTTTAGCTTATTTTCTTCTTCATGAGAGTCTTAAGGCGGTATTTATGGATAAAGAACTCCTTGCACGCAAACTGTACGTCGAAAGAGTGAGTGCATTGATGGGCGATCAGCAGATCGATGAAATTATCTTGGAAGACATGTGGGAGATCCGAGCATCACCAGCCGACGCAGCTAAAGCAATGACCCAAGCTGAAAGTGGCTATGAAGCGCCGATGTGGCTGTCACGTTACCTCAATCGCAAATAGAACATCCCTAACCGGCGTGAGTCATCGTTCGATTCGCGCCGATTCATGAAACCTGCCATAATGCCCCGCAACGAATACTTAGCCCTATTTTTAGATGATCGCAAAAACCTTTTCTTCGCAGGGTGCACTCGGTAAAGCCATTCCTGGTTTTCAAGCACGACAAGCACAAATTGATATGGCTGAAGCTGTGGCCAAGGCCATTACCCAGCAATCACAATTGGTGGTTGAAGCGGGAACTGGAACGGGGAAAACATTCGCTTACCTTGTCCCGGCATTGCTCAGTGGTAAAAAAACCATCATTAGTACAGGGTCTAAAAACCTACAAGAACAGCTTTTTCACCGAGATTTACCGCTAATGGTTGATGCTCTCGGTTTCTTTGGTAGTGTCGCATTGTTAAAAGGTCGTGCGAACTATTTGTGCCTTGATAGATTAAGCCGACAAATGATTGAAAGTCACACCAATGAAGCAGATCCGCAATTATTGACTCAATTGGTTAAAGTTCGTAGTTGGTCATCAGAGACCAAAAGCGGTGATTTGGGCGAGTGCGATGAACTGCCTGAAGATAGCTTAATTATCCCAACCATTACCTCGACCAATGATAACTGCCTAGGTAAAGAGTGCCCAAGTTACGTTGATTGCTTTGTATCCAAAGCGCGAAGAAAGGCGATGGATGCTGATGTGGTTGTTGTTAATCACCACCTTTTCCTTGCTGATCTTGCTATCAAAGAAACCGGATTTGGCGAATTAATCCCTGAGGCGGAGGTGTTCATCTTTGATGAGGCACATCAATTGCCAGATATTGCCAGTCAATATTTTGGTCAGTCTGTCTCAAGTCGCCAAGTTCAAGAGCTAGCGAAAGATATTGAAATCGGTTATCGCACTGAAGCTAAGGACATGCGCCAGTTACAAAAAGTAGGCGATAAACTAACTCAATCGGCGATGGAATTGCGTATTGTATTGGGTGAACCGGGTTTTAGAGGCAATTGGCGTGAAGCCTTATCTTCCCCATCTGTCGCACGTGAATTAAGTCGATTGCGCGAGAGTTTAGATTTTGCGATTGATGTCCTGAAACTGGCTTTAGGGCGTAGTCAATTATTAGATACTGCGTTTGAGCGAGCTAACCTCATTAAAGGGCGTATCGACCGAGTGTGTGATGTTTCTATCACCGGTTATTCCTATTGGTATGACACGACACCGCGTCACTTTAGTTTGCATATTACCCCCCTCTCTGTGGCGGATAAGTTTCATGAGCAGATAGAACTCAAGCAAGGTTCGTGGATATTTACCTCCGCGACGTTGGCGGTGAACGATGATTTTAGCCATTTTACCCATCGTTTAGGCTTGAAGCCGCAGGCGCAATTTTCTTTGTCTAGCCCGTTTGATTATGAGCAGCAAGCCAAGCTGTGTGTGCCACGTTATTTACCAGAACCCAATAGTGCTGGGCTGGCGGATAAATTGGTGCAAATTCTTGCGCCTGTTATAGAACAAAACCAAGGGCGCTGTTTCTTCTTATGTACCTCACACAATATGATGCGCGAATTAGGAGTGCGTTTTAGAGAAGTACTAACGGTTCCAGTACTTTTACAAGGGGAAACCAGTAAGCAAAAAACCTTAGCGGAGTTTATGGAGCTAGGGAATGCGTTGTTGGTGGCAACTGGCGCATTTTGGGAAGGGATTGATGTTAGAGGTGACGCCTTGAGCTGTGTTATTATTGACAAACTTCCGTTTACTGCACCTGATGATCCGCTATTAAAAGCGCGGATTGAAGATTGCCGCTTGCGAGGCGGAGACCCATTTTCTCAAGTACAATTACCGGACGCGGTCATCACGCTAAAACAAGGCGTAGGGCGTTTGATTCGAGATAAGAATGACAAAGGGGCGCTCATCATCTGTGATAACCGATTAGTGACCCGTGATTATGGTGGGATATTCCTTGCCAGTTTACCGCCCATTCCTCGTACGCGAGATTTGGATAAAGTGAAAGACTTCCTTAGTCAGATTTCAGTAACAACACAAAATAATTAGAGATAGTAATGAGCGCAAAAATTCTTGCCTTAGACACAGCAACAGAAAACTGTTCTGTTGCATTGATGGTTGGCGACAAACTGTATGTTCGCAGTGAAGTTGCACCACGTGATCACACCAAAAAAATCCTGCCAATGGTCGATTCGGTTCTAAAAGAAGCAGGCATCCGCTTACAAGAACTGGATGCATTAGCTTATGGTCGTGGTCCGGGAAGTTTTACCGGAGTGCGCATTGGCATTGGAATTGCACAAGGTTTAGCGTTTGGTGCTGACTTACCAATGATCGGTATTTCAACCTTGGCAGCAATGGCGCAAGGTGCCTATCGCCAACACGGTTATCAAGAGGTTGCGTGTGCTATTGATGCCAGAATGAATGAAGTGTATTGGGGGCGCTACTTGCGTCAAGAAGATGGCTCTTGGAGTGAAATCGACAGTGAGTGCGTGATTCCACCGAGAGTGCTAAGCCAGCAGTTAGCGGCAGATGATAAGACTTGGGGTTGCGCAGGTACTGGTTGGGCGGCGTACGCCGAGGAACTGGAATCACTCCCCATTGCTTGTAAAATGGGCGAAGTACTTTACCCAGATGCACAAGATATCGTCTATCTTGCACAATATGAATTTGCCAAGGGAAATACTCTATCGGTAGAAGAGTCTAGCCCAGTCTATTTACGAGACAAAGTGGCTTGGAAAAAACTACCTGGCCGCGAATGATTTACAGTGAGTAGGGTTGTATGCCAATCCTACTCAAATAGAACAGGAACAGTATGGTTTCAATTAATAGTTTACCTCCTTCGATAGTGCCGGGGTCTAATAAGACCAATAGAGCAAATAAGAAAAATGAGGTAAGAAAAGGCGATACTAAAGCTGCGTTTGGTCAAACAACCAAGGTGGCTAATGCTGTTTCTCATTCGATCCGTCAAGTACAAGAAGCTGATATTCAGCGCGCAACCCTAGAATATGATTTACCCGAAGGGCGAGCCAGAAAAGCGATGGAAGAGTATATGGATGTGATGAATCAAGCAAAAAAAGAGGAACTTGCTCAGATGCTTGGGGTCGACATTTACATCTAACATAATAAGGTCACTATCATGCGCGCTGCGAGCAAAAGGTTTTTTACCCATAGAACCTTTATCCATAAAACACCAGCTAGTAACAAGCTACTTCGTCACTCCGGTATTGGTAGAATATTACTGCTTTTATCTTCCGTGCTTCTAATTAGCGCCTGTTCTAGTTTGCCGGAAAACCTCAAAGCAAGTGGTGAGAATGTGTTTACCGACTACAGCAGTTGGGTAAATAGCTCAGCTGCTGTGGGCAGTGAAGTTCGGCTTGGCGGTGTGATTGCCAATGTCACGAACTTAACCAATCAAACGCGTATTGAGGTGGTGAACTTACCGATTAGTTCATCTGGAAAGCCCGATATCAGTCAAGAGCCTCAAGGTCGCTTTGTTGGTTACATCGACGGTTTTGTCGATCCCGTTACTTATGCTAACGGTCGTTTGATTACGGTTATTGGGGTTGGTTCGCCCGCAGAGCAAAAGAAAGTAGGCGAATATCAATACACTTTTCCTGTGATGGCGGTCAAAGGCGCTCATCTGTGGCGTATCGAGGAGCGGGTCATTGTTAATGAAGTCGGTTCCTATTTGTCACTGTGCAATGGCCTATACTGCCGTCAAAGAGCGCCAAGTTCCCGAGAAGGTCGTGTGGTTCAACAGGTCAAATGAACATTCAACAAAAGCGTTATTTCCTTGAGCAAGGTTACATTGCATCACAGGAAATTGGCAATGCACAAACGGCCGAAGTCTCGGTCGTTTTTTTACATGGTTGGCTAGATAACTCATCCAGTTTCTTAACTACTATCAATGAGTTAAGTTGGCGGCTTTTTGGCGCACACCTTTGCGCAATCGATTTGCCTGGCCATGGCCTATCAAGCCATAAATCAAACGACAATTTTTACCCTTTTCACGACTATATTGACGACATTTACCAACTTTTGCTTAATTTATCACCAAACAGGTTAGTGTTGGTTGGGCATTCTCTTGGTGCTTTAATCGCAAGTTGCTATAGTGCCGCCTTTCCTGAGCAAGTCGCAGGATTAATTCAAATTGAAGGGGTGGGGCCACTAGCTGAATCGCCAGATAAAAGCGTAACTAGGTTACGTAATGGTGTGCTGAGTCGACAACGGATCCGACGTAAGCCAAAGCGTTCACTTCCCACCTTGGAAGATGCGATAGCTCGCCGATCAGCAGTTAACCACTTGGATGCGAAATTGATTCGTCCTGTTGTCGAGCGAGGAATAGAACAGCAAGGCGAACAGTGGGTTTGGCGGCATGACCTAAAATTAAATAGTGACTCACTATTTAGGATGTCGTTTGAGCATGCTCGGCAATTTTTAGGGCAAATCCAATGTCCACATCGGGTCATTCTTGGTGATCAAGGTTTTGGCTATTTAAAGCAAAATTGTGACTGTTTAGCCAATAATCACTGTGAAATGTTCACTATTTCTGGTGGTCATCATTGTCACCTTGAACAACCTTCACAAGTCGCAGAACTAATCTTTGGCTTAGTTAACAAAATTTAAACAAGTGTTTGAGTGTTTCGTGCTCATACACTTTGGTTATGCTGTAATAGCAAAAATAAAAATATTGCCGTAGAGCAGCAGCCAATAACGAGGAGTATTACCGTGGATAAACCTTGGCTTTCACGTTACCCAAGTGACGTACCGGAAACCATCAATCCAGATATGTATCCATCTTTGGTGGAAATGTTTGAACAATCTGTCCATAAGTATGCCGACCAGCCCGCTTTTATGAATATGGGCTCAGTGATGACGTTCCGTAAACTGGAAGAGCGCAGCCGTGCTTTTGCCGCTTACTTACAAAATGAGCTAAAGCTGAAAAAAGGCGATCGAGTGGCGTTGATGATGCCAAACTTGCTGCAATATCCCGTTGCATTATTTGGTGTACTTCGCGCAGGCATGATTGCAGTTAACGTGAACCCACTGTATACCCCTCGTGAACTTGAACATCAACTCAATGATGCCGATGCAAAAGCCATCGTTATTGTGTCTAACTTTGCCAACACGTTAGAGCAAATCGTTGATAGCACCCCGGTTAAACATGTGGTACTTACAAGCCTTGGGCAGATGCTACCAAGAGCCAAAGGTACGCTCGTTGATTTCGTTGTGAAATATGTCAAAGGGATGGTACCAAAATACGACCTGCCAGGGGCAATCTCAATGCGTAAAGCATTACATAAAGGTCGTCGTCTGCAATATGTGAAACCATTCATGTCGGGTGATGATATCGCCTTTTTGCAATACACCGGTGGCACTACTGGGGTCGCGAAAGGTGCAATCTTGACCCACAGAAATATGATTGCCAACGTACTGCAAGCTAAAGGTGCTTATGGCCCTGTTTTAGCTGAAGGGCGCGAGCTTGTGGTGACAGCATTGCCGCTATATCACGTATTTGCGCTAACCGTAAACTGTTTGTTGTTCGTCGAAATTGGTGGTCGCAACCTTTTGATTACCAACCCAAGAGATATTCCAGGCTTTATTAAAGAACTGCAAAAATACCCTTTTACTGCCATTACTGGGGTGAATACGCTCTTTAATGCACTGGTCAATAACGAAGATTTCCATGAGCTTGATTTTAAAAATCTTAAGTTGTCAGTAGGTGGCGGTATGGCAGTGCAGCGCGCTGTTGCTGAGCAGTGGAAAAAAGTAACCGGGATTCATCTGCTTGAAGGTTATGGTTTAACTGAATGTGCTCCTTTGGTAACCGGTAATCCTTATGATTTAAGTGATTATTCTGGTGCTATCGGTTTGCCAGTGCCGTCGACTGAAGTCCGTATTGTTGATGATGAAGGTAATGTCTTAGCGTATGACCAAGTGGGTGAGCTGCAAGTACGCGGACCACAAGTGATGCAAGGTTATTGGCAGCGACCTGAAGCGACAAAAGAAGTCATCAATGCGGATGGTTGGTTATCTACTGGCGATATTGTGAAGTTTGATGAACAAGGCATGCTGTATATCGTTGACCGAAAAAAAGACATGATTTTAGTTTCTGGTTTTAATGTTTATCCAAATGAAATTGAAGATGTCATTGCCCTGCATGGCAAGGTATTGGAAGTTGCAGCGATTGGACAGTCACACGAAGTATCAGGTGAAGTGGTGAAAATCTATGTTGTCAAACGAGATCCTAGCCTAACCAAAGACGAAATTATTACGCATTGCCGTAAGCATTTGACGGGTTATAAAGTGCCTAAATTGATTGAGTTTAGGGAAGACTTACCTAAATCTAACGTTGGTAAGATTCTACGCCGAGTGTTGCGCGAAGAAAATGAAGCTCAGCAAGCAGAAGTAAAGCGAGCATAAGCGTCAAGCCAGCAATAGAAAATAGTGATAGAATGCCGACAAAATTGTCGGCATTTTTATGTCCCCCATCGTGGGCTGCCCAAAGTGAGCCATTTGTGAATTATCAAATCATTACCCAATTGAACGACCTTCAGCGAGTATGCCTTGCCGCACGTGATGCAGACTTAGTGATGCTCGACACCGAATTTGTCCGTGTCCGTACCTTCTATCCGCAACTCGGCCTTATCCAGTTGTACGACGGTGAGAATCTCTCATTAATTGACCCATTGGCTTTTGATGATATGGCTCCGTTTGTTGAGTTGTTGCAAGATGTCTCTGTATTAAAGGTGCTACATGCTTGCGGTGAGGATTTAGAAGTCTTCCACAACGCATTTGGGTGTGTTCCTTTCCCTATGGTCGATACGCAAGTGATGGCGGCATTTTTAGGTCATGGACTCTCAACCGGTTTTGCCGCACTGGTGAACGAATTTGTTAGGGTTGAGTTGGATAAAAGTGAGTCGCGAACTGACTGGCTTGCCCGTCCATTATCGCAAAAGCAGTTAGATTACGCTGCCGCTGATGTTTTCTACTTATTACCCATGTATCAACAACTGTTGGAAAAAGTGACTCAAGCTGGCTGGTGGGATGCTGCGCAGCAAGAATCAGAACTGCTCACTGTTAAACGTATTAAGAATACCAATCCTGAATTTGCTTATCTTGATCTTAAAGGGGCATGGCAGCTATCACCGAAGCAGTTGGCAATTCTGAAACCGTTGGCAACGTGGCGTTATGAAGAAGCGGTGCGCCGAGATATAGCGTTAAATTTTGTGGTTAAAGAGGCCGATTTGCTCACCATTGCTCGCTTGGGGCTGACTAACCCTAATCGTATGATTGAGGAGGGGGCTGACCCACGAGGGATTCGTCGCCATAGTGATAAAATCATCGCCTTGGTCAAAGCGGGGCAACAAATCTCTGCTGACCAATATCCGCCTCAAATCGAACCGTTGATGGACTACCCAGGTTATAAACAACTGTTTAAAAAGTTGAAAGATGAAGTCAAAGCGGTTTCTCAAACAACAGGATTAGCGACAGAGTTTTTGGCATCGAAAAAACAGTTGAATCAACTGTTAAGTTGGGTGTGGAAGAAAGAGCGAAACCCTGAAAAATTACCGGATGTTATGCAAGGCTGGCGTTTACCTATCTTAGGTGAAAAGCTTAATAAACTTGTTTAATTTCTCAAGGCCAACCATTTTAAGGATCAAAATGACAGCAACAGCTTACCTTAATGATTTGAACCAACGTTATCTTGCCATTCATCGCACGAAAGAAGATTTCTTTTGGGATACCTATATGGGTATCAGTGATGATCATCAAGGCTCGACTCAAGCTCAAACTCGTTGGACGCAATTTCTCAGCAACGCAGGGCATATTGCTGAAATAAAGCAGCAATTGGTTCAAGCGGAACGTATTACTAACGAAGAAGAAAAGCAAAACACAGTTATTGGTTTAAATGGTTGGCTCGCCATGTTTCAAGCGCATGCGATTGAGTCAGAACACGCTCAAGCGTTAAAGGCTGATTTAATTAAATTTGAAGCTGAATTATTTGAGAAAAAACAAAACCATGTGATGACATTTACTAGTGAGCAAGGTAAACGTATTGAGGGATCATTGCCAGTTGTTGGCTCGACGATTCGTACCAATAACCATGAAGCTGTTCGCCAAAGTGCTCATCAAGCCTTGCTAGATCTTGAACAGTGGTTATTGCAAAACGGTTTTTTAGAGTTAGTGAAGCGGCGTAATCGGTTTGCTCAGTCACTTGGATATAAAAGCTTTTTTGATTATTCAATCAACAAAACGGAGCAAATGACAACCGAGCAACTGTTTAATATTTTAGATGATTTTGAACAGCGTACCCGCGATAGTCATCAGAGCAGCTTAGCGATGCTGGTACAAGCAAAAGGGGACCAAGCACTCGCAGGGCATAATTTTGTGTATTCTTTTGCCGGTGATGTGATGCGTGAATTAGACCCTTACGTGCCATTTTCACAGTCGTTGCGCCGTTGGATTGAATCCTTTGGTCGCTTAAATATTGATTATTCTGGCGCGGAATTGACGCTCGACTTACTTGATCGCAAAGGCAAGTATCCTAATGGTTTTTGTCATGGACCCGTGCCATCATTTTATGACCAAGGAAAGTGGATTGCGGCGAAGGTCAACTTTACTAGTAATGCAAAACCTGACCAAGTTGGAAGTGGCTATGATGGCATCAATACCTTATTCCATGAAGGTGGGCATGCCGCACATTTCTCTAATGTTAAGATGAATGCGCCATGTTTCTCTCAAGAGTTTGCGCCAACTTCAATGGCTTATGCTGAAACACAATCAATGTTCTGTGATAGCTTGCTCACCGATGCTGATTGGTTAAAAAGCTATGCGCTTGATGCTCAAGGTAACCCAGTACCTGATTCAATTATTCAAGCGATGATCAAGAGCCGTCAACCGTTTAAAGCATATGAAGAACGTAGCATTTTGGTGGTACCGTATTTTGAACGCGCGTTGTATGAATTAAGTGAAGAGGAATTAACAGCGGAACGTGTTACCGCTCTTGCTCGTGCTACGGAACAAAAAATACTCGGTCTGGCTTGCAGTCCACGTCCATTGATGGCGATTCCTCATTTATTGTCCGATGAAGCATCGTGCTCTTATCAAGGCTATTTGTTGGCACATATGGCGGTATATCAAACACGAGCTTTCTTCACTCAAAAATTCGGTTACCTGACTGACAATCCTGAAATTGGCCCATTGTTAGCTGAACATTATTGGCAAGCTGGAAATAGTGTGTCGCATAATCAAACCATCGAGAAACTGACCGGTGAAGGTTTCAATGCTAAATACTTAGCGGATGTCTGTAACCTATCGGTCGAGCAAGCATGGCAACAAGAGTTACAGAAGATAGAGCGTCTGGCTGATAGAACGCAAATTCAACCAGCCTCACTCAATGCCACAATTAAAGTGGTCGATGGGGCACAAGAATTAGCCAGTAATACTCATTCTGACGATGAAATGTGCCGTCAGTTCGAGCAGTACATTGCACAACATTATGGTTGTTAAGCTATAGTGTTGTTAACTGCCTAAGTTAGCTTAAGGTGCTAGCGCCATGCAAATTAAAGAGCCTGCATTTTAGCAGGCTTTTTCTCGATCAGTTTTTAACTCAATTTAAAGCTGATTTTATTTTTCTTCATCTGGCAGTTTGACATTCAATTCCAACACAGCGATATCATCTCCTTTATGCTCAAATGTTAGCTCAACCATGGAAGGGTCAATGGGAACATATTTAGCAATAGCTTTTAGAATATCTTCTTTCAACTGCGGCAAATAAGTCGGTGCAGGGTCACTTTGGCTACGACGCTCCGCAACGATGATCTGTAAACGTTCTTTCGCCAGATTAGCGGATGTCTTTTTTTGTGGTCTGAAGAACTCAAGTAGTGACATAGTGCTTAACCTCCAAATAGTCGTTTAAAGATGCCTTTTTTCTGTTCCGTGACGAAGCGAAAATCAACTTGTTGGCCTAATAGACGCTCAACTGCATCACCGTAAGCTTGGCCTGCATCTGCCTGTTCGTCAAAAATAACCGGTACGCCTTTGTTGGAAGCATTCAACACAGCTTGACTTTCTGGAATTACACCCAGTAGAGAAATGTGCAGGATCTCTTCAACATCTTCCACGCTCAGCATTTCACCTTGTGTCACACGTGTTGGGTTATAACGTGTGAGAAGCAGGTGTTGTTTGACCGGTTCTAGGCCCTGTTCTGAGCGCAGTGATTTTGAGTCTAAAATTCCAAGAATACGGTCAGAATCTCGCACTGAAGATACTTCTGGGTTGGTGGTCACAATTGCTTCGTCGGCAAAGTAAAGCGCCATTAGTGCGCCTTGTTCAATACCTGCTGGAGAATCACAGATGATGAAATCAAAACCCATCGCATCGAGTTCATCGAGTACGCGCTTGACGCCATCCTTAGTCAGCGCATCTTTATCGCGAGTTTGTGATGCGGGAAGAATGAATAAATTGTCTGTACGCTTGTCTTTGATCATCGCTTGGTTGAGTGTAGCTTCACCGTTGATGACATTGACAAAGTCATACACAACGCGGCGTTCGCAGCCCATGATAAGGTCAAGGTTACGTAAACCAATATCGAAATCGATAACCGCAGTTTTTTTACCTTTTAAAGCCAAACCTGATGCTATGGCTGCGCTTGAGGTCGTTTTACCTACGCCGCCTTTTCCTGACGTTACAACAATAATGCGTGCCATTATATTTTCCTTGTTAATTTTTAAATCGTAAGCGTTTCAAAGTGTAGTGAGTCATCAACCATGCTGAGCATCACTTTCTTTTGCCAAAACTCACTTTCAATTTGATCACTAAGCCAGTAATTACCAGCAATGGATACCAACTCAGCTTGTAAATCGTGACAAATAATTCGTGCTTCGGTTTGACCGCCTGCGCCTGCGATGGCTCTGCCTCGCAATGTGCCATAAACATGTATAGAGCCATCAGCAATCACTTCTGCTCCAGCACTGACATGATTTAGGATCACTAAATCACCATCTTTAGCATACACTTGTTGTCCAGAGCGGATTGGAGTACGAACAACTTTGTTTGGGGCCATCTTTGCGGGTGCTTGAGCTGGGGACTTACTTGCGTTCATCACGGCAAAACCGGCTTCTGATGCCAAGTTTTGGCTGCGTTTATCTTTACAGCCAGTCACTCCTACCGGAATCATTCCTGCTTCACTGATCCCCTGTTTTAGCATGATGAAATCAAGCTCGCCCATTACCTTGGCAATATTGATAACTACCGGGGCTGATGCAAAAAAAGCTGGGGCTTGGGTTACTTTTTCCTTGAGAAACTCAATGGTATTGGCAACTTCATTGTCGCAAAGGTGTAAAACTGACAAAGTAAAACTGCTACCTTTTAGGTCAGGAGTATTGGACATCTTATTTTTGACCTCAATAACTAATGGCTTCACTAGAAAGGGCGTTGCCTGAAACTAGGGTTGTCATGTTATATTTACTCACTTAGCTCAGCAAGTTATCTACTGCCAAATGTTTGTATTAATCTCAAATTTGGCGAAAATTTAACGTTTATCACTTAATCTGCTTAAAAAGCCGATTTATTACAAGAAAGGGTTGTCATGCTTTGTTCTATCTACAAAGGCTCAAAAAAAGAAGGTACCTATCTTTATATTCCGAAAAAAGACGATTTTTCACAGGTCCCTGACACGCTGATGCAGATGTTCGGTAAACCTACTTTGGTGATGGTAGTGAAATTAGAAGGACGGACGCTTGCTCAGGTCAACATTGAGAAAGTGAAAGAGTCTTTGGAAAATGAAGGCTATTTCTTACAGTTACCACCGCCACCAGAAAATGTACTTGAAAACTACAAACAACAAAAAGCTCAGCAACAAGGCCGCTAGGTTTTTAGCTCAAGGAGGGCGATTTGAGAAAATTATTGTCAGTCGTATTAGGTTTGAGTCTTACCGCGCCGTTAATGGCGAATGAAGTCAGTTTCGAACAGTATGTCGAAAGCTTAAAACAGCAAGCGCGCAGTGAAGGAATCTCAGAGCAAATTTTAAGCGATGCTTTCAAAGATGTTGCTTACAAGCCGCGTGCGGTCAAAGCGGATCGTAATCAGCCAGAAAAAAAATTGACGCTGGACGAATATATTCCCCGTGCTGTGCCAGATTGGAAAGTAAACCAAGCCAAAGCCTTGTATGAAAAGCACTATGATCAACTTAGCCGTATTGGAAAACTGTATGGTGTACAACCTCGTTTTATCGTGGCGTTATGGGGAGTGGAAAGTAATTTCGGTGCATTGATGGGGGGTTATAGTGTCATTGATGCTTTAACGACTATGGCTTATGACGGTAGAAGAGAGGCATTTTTTCGTAAAGAGACTATGGCTGCACTGCAGATTCTACAGCAAGGTCATATCAATGCTGACGACATGAAAGGGTCATGGGCAGGTGCAATGGGCCAATGTCAATTTATGCCTAGTTCATTTTTAGCCTTCGCTTCTGATGGCAATGGTGATGGCAAAAAAGATATTTGGGGTACTAAAGAAGATGTGTTTGCTTCCACTGCCAATTACTTAAGCCAGTCAGGGTGGGATGATAAATACACTTGGGGTCGACAAGTGAAAATCCCGAAAGGATTTGACCATGCACTAGAAGGACGTCAATCAGAAAAAGGCAAATTCCTGCAAGAGTGGTCCAAGCTAGGCGTTACTCGTTATGATGGCCGCCCGTTGCCCACGCTAACAGACGATATCCAAGCTTGGTTGATTATGCCAGACGATGAAGCAGGTCGAGTCTATTTGGTATATAACAATTACAACGTGTTGATGAAGTGGAATCGTTCGTATTATTTTGCTCTTGCCGTTAGCCATTTAGCAGACCGCATCGCCAGTTTTTAGTTACAGTTGAATTCACTACTCAACCGATGTGTGAATTCAACCAATCGTTTAAAAATTCACACTTTTGTGAATGACTCTGTGGTGATTTACTTTTGTTTTAGTTATCATTGTTGGTGTTATTTTCGACTGAAGTCACATTTATTGGTGTTTTGGTTGTATTTAGTGGTCGAAATTACTTGCTAGCAACGGCTGGTGGTAGCACTTTACAGAGGAATCTTGGTGGCGCATGACGTTCACAGTTTTGTAGCGGATAAACTATCTGAAGTGGTTCTAACAAAACATCACCGGCAACGGATGATGGTTTTTGCTTTGACGCTATTTGGTATAGTGTTTCTTGGTGTTTTTTCTGGCTATTGTTTTTATAAAGGTCAAACGTTACTGGCAACGACTTTAGCGTTCTATACGGGTTTTGGCTTGCTGACGGTTTGGCTATTGATACGTTGGCGAACGGTTGGCTTGGTTTGCCTTTCTGCGATTGTTTACTCTTTAAGCTTATACCTTATCATAACTGGTGGATATGAAGGTGCGGGGGTAATGTGGGTATATCCGCTTGCCGCAATCGGAATATTTATTAATCAATTTAAGTCTGGTTTACTTCTCTCCTTTCTATTTATTACTGGTGTTTTTATAACGCTCGCTTTCCAATTGTCGATCTACGAATATTCTCATGTGATGAGTATCCGCTTGGTCATTACATTGATTGCATTAAGCGGTATGTGCCATATTTTAATTTACTTTCAGTCTCAAATGGATGACTACATACTTAAAATGCATGAGGAAGGTATTCATGAACTCGCTTATATTGACTCACTGACCAAGTTAGCTAACCGTTCTAGTTTCAACTCAGTACTTTATCATTCCATGCAATTAACTCATCACTACCAAAGCGCAATAATTTATATCGACTTAGATAATTTCAAGAACATTAATGATCGCTATGGTCATAATTATGGCGACATCGTCCTAGCTGAATTTGGCTTAAAGTTGAAAGCCGTTGCCGAGCAATATCTACAACAAAGCCTAGGTGCATATGATGTTGCTCGCATCGGTGGCGATGAATTTGCTATTTATGCGAAAGAGTATGCCAGCGAGCAGGATGTCGTGAACATGGCAAATGAGATCATTGCACTATTTTCTAGCCAGCAGCTCTCTTCACTAAAAAAAGTAGTGAACGATGTTGGAGCAAGTATTGGTATTGCATTCGTTGACACGGAAAAGATGGACTTGAGTGATAGCCTGACGATTGCAGACAGGGCTATGTATCAAGCCAAAAAGGCAGGCAAAGGTAAAGTTTGCGTTGCTGAGGCGTACTAGGAAAGGGGAGAGAGTTACGCCCCCCGCCAATAACAGTTATTTTTTAGTATGAAACTGTTCACACGCAAGCATCGTATTTTCTATCAGACTTGCCACCGTCATTGGGCCAACGCCACCAGGAACTGGTGTGATAAAGCTTGCTTTCGCCCTAGCGACATCGTACTCCACATCACCCACTAGTTTGCCTGATTCCAAGCGGTTAATGCCAACATCGACCACTACCGCACCGTCTTTCACCCAAGCACCTGGAATAAAATTGGGTTTACCAACAGCAACGACCAAAACATCAGCTTGGCGTACATGGTGCTCTAAATCTTTAGTGAAGCGGTGGCATGTCGTTGTCGTACAGCCCGCAAGCAGTAATTCAAGTGTCATTGGGCGGCCAACAATATTGGAAGCGCCAACAATCACCGCGTGTTTACCGCGTAGTTGAATATTGTAGCGATCGAGCAGTGTGATAATGCCTTTTGGTGTGCATGAGCGCAGTTTAGGAATGCGTTGCGCTAAACGGCCTACATTGTATGGATGGAAACCATCCACATCTTTCTCAGGAATGATGCGCTCAAGTACATGAGTTGTGTCAATGCCAGCCGGTAGTGGCAGTTGTACTAAGATGCCATCAATTTCTGGATCTTCATTAAGTTGATCGACTAACGTCAGTAACTCTTCTTCACTGGCAGTGGCAGGAAGGTCATAAGATTTCGATACAAAACCAACTTCTTCACACGCTCTACGCTTGCTGCCAACATAAACTTGCGATGCAGGATCTTCACCGACTAATACAACAGCAAGGCCTGGCGCGCGCAACCCTGCTTGATTACGAGCTTTTACTCGTGCTGCGACTTCTGAGCGAACGGTTTGTGAGATGAGTGTTCCATCAATATTTTGAGCGGTCATGACTTTCCTTACACATTCGTAGCGAAAATTTTTGCGCGCATTGTCGCAGATATTTTGAATAACATCCACAAGCAAACGTTTGCCTTGTTTTGTTTTTCATCAGTATATTGCTGGGCGACTCTTTTTTAGGCATTTGAAACAAAATGTTAGAGAAAGCGATTGATTTACCGAGTTCAACTCGTATAATCCTTTCCCTGTAGCGCGCCCTTAGCTCAGCTGGATAGAGCACGTCCCTTCTAAGGATGTGGTCGTAGGTTCGAATCCTACAGGGCGTGCCATTTATTCTAGAAGCCTGATAGCTTATTAAGTTGTCAGGCTTTTTTCGTTTGTGGGATTAATTATCGCTTAGTGGTTGAGAGCTAATTTGTTCACTGAGCTTAAATAATAATGCACTGGCTTCCATATGTTGCGGATAGTTATTAAACAATTGGCGCGTTTCTTCGGTCATATCCAATAAATCGCTCGGCAGTTGCCACTGCAAGGCTGTGGTGTACAGCATGGCTTTGAGGGGTTTATAAACTTGTTGTTCATAAGCCTGCATTAATTGCTCTAAAAGACATTCGCGCTCCGATTCAGTGCGAAGTGGTGATTTACTTTGATCAAGAAACTGACGGTAGATTTCACTATCAATCAGCATTTCCATCAGAGAAATGTTATCTTTTGCTCGTTCGTTGAGTTCATCTTTTATGATGCTTAGCCAATGTTCTTTGGTTAAATCACTAGCAACAACATCATCAAATTGGTTTCGTATTTTTGTTTCGATGGAAGCTTGTGCCTGCTTAAGAACGGAGCGAACAACTTGGAAAGGTAGTTGGAATTCTCTACATAATTCAACGATAAGCGCATGAAAACCACCGCCAGGAAGATGGAGGTTGTGTTTGAAGGTGGCTATTGCATCGGTTTGTTCTATTGTTAATTCGCACATGTCATCACCTTGTTGTCTGTTAAATATAAAAAATCAGCTCGATAGGTGAGTGACACTACCGAGCAATGATGCATGTTAATCTTTCATCAAGAGTTATGCGATAAAAAGCGCTTACTGCGATGCTGAGTAATCAAACGATTTATCTGATATCGATGTCAGTACAATTCTGGAACGGCTTACTAAGGTGATTTGTGCAAGACCATCTGTATATTGCATTGTATGGCCGTTGTCGATATTTCTTAGTTCACCATTTGTTAAGCCTAACTGCCACATTGGCAGGGCTATGCTTATGTCTTGTTTTGATAAATTTATACCAACAACTATATTTTGTTCAGTGTGTTTTCGGGCAAAGACAAAACTTTTATCATCGCTAAACAACAGATAAAAATCGCCTTTTTGCAGCGCGATGGAATTTTTTCTAAGAGCGATTAACTGTTGGAAGAATGGGTAGTACGGTGATTGCTCAACGTGATCCCATGGCATACAGCGGCGGTTGTCAGGATCATGGCTACCTTCTAGCCCAACTTCGGTTCCATAGTAAATACAAGGTGTTCCAATATAGGTAAACAATAGCGTGCTGGCTATTTTAAAGAGTGCCGAATCGTATTTAACCAATTCGATAAAACGAGCTGTGTCATGACTATCTAATTGATTTAATTGTGATAACTGATTGGCCCAAGGTAATTTTGCACGAGCTTCAGCAAGCCAGTCGAGAAACTCTGACACACTGATATCAATGGGGTCGAAAGCGATATCCAATTTAGCTAATAAAGCTCTGATAGGGTGAGCAAAGCCATAGTAGTTCATTGCGCCATCTTCTTGATCACCTTGTAGCCATTGTGTGGCTTCGAAAAAGTGTTCACCTAATACATAGCAATTAGGGTTGGTTTGTTTGGCTGACTGGCGAAAAGCTTTGACATAGTGAGCATTGTTTTTTGCGCCTTCTCCTTCACCAAGCATATGAATGACATCAAATCGCCATGCATCAATGCAGTATGGTTGTTTAAGCCAGTACTTTATAACTGAGTCTTTAGCTTGGTAAATGGTGTCTTTCACTTTCTGGTTTTCGAAGTTTAAAACAGGCAGATTGGCGATACCTTTCCAACCTATATAATTTTGGCTATCACCATCGAAAAAATAATAATCACGATAGGGTGATAATGGAGATTGGTAAGCACCAATCGTTGAATGCGTACCTTGGCGGTTAAACCAAGGGTGTTCGGTAGAAGTATGGTTAAAAACCGCATCAAGCATGATTTTCATATTACGCTGACGTAAGTTCTGACAAAGAGCCGCAAAATGCTTGTTCGTCCCCAAATGTGGATCGATAGTGTAATAGTCTGTGCAATCGTATTTATGGTTACTGGGTGCACGGAAAATAGGGTTAAGGTAAAGTGCGGTGACGCCGAGATGTTGTAAGTAATCCAGTTTGCTTTCGACGCCATACAAGTCGCCACCATAGAATTCACATCCACCATGGCCATTTTTCGTATCGACAGCTTCTCCCCAAACTTTTGCTTGAACCATCTTCTTACCACCATTGACTGCGTATTGGCCAGTCTTAACGCTTATCTCTGGTTTGCCATTAGCAAAGCGATCAGGGAATATTTGATAGAAAACTTGCTCGTTGACCCACTCTGGTGGTTGGTGGTTGGCATTAAATTTAAAGTGAAATTCTTTACTTGGGATACGTTTAGATATGGATTTTGCATCTAACCACCACTGACCATTTTCTTGTAGCAGCTTGAATACATAGTGCGTGATATTTCGGTCACTGTTGAGCGGGATGGTTGCTTGCCAGTAATTGAGATATGGTGTTGCGCTACTCAAGACCATATCAACTAGGTATTCTTCGTTATTTGGTTCATGACGAATTTGAACTTTGGTCAGCGAAAAGGCTTTCTCTGTGGCTAATTTTATGGTGAGTTGGTCACCTTCTCGCACAACCCAATCAGCCGTTTGACCGTGATAGAAGAAAGGATGAGTCATCGTTTTACTCCCAAATCAGTTCGATAAAATGCGCTGAAAGTGGTGAAAACTGAAGTGGTACGTAGGCTGTATCTTCTTTTTCATTCACTATCAATACCAGTGCTTGCTGGGTAAGGTGATCAAACAGTGGATATTCCCCCTCGCTTAATCCCCAATACTTAATCAATGCCATCGGAATACTTAGATGTAATGATTTCGAGTGAGTGTCACTGAAGTTCGCTGCCAGGATCAGTTTTTGAGTGGTATTCCCTCGAGCAAAAGCAAATAGGCTGTCTTGCAGAGGAGCAAAGTTGTCAACGTTTTGCGCATACAAATCATGATATTCGCCCATCAAGGCCGGGCTCTGTTTGGCTAAATTGAGCAATGTGCAATAAAAATCGCGAAGTTGCTTTTCACTATCAGTTAATTGGCCACCATCAAATAGGCCGTTGTTCATCCAACGTTGATGATTTGGCACGCCAATATAGTCGAAGATAGAAGTGCGAGATGGCTGACCAAAGCCTGCATGTTCGGCACCCGCTTCCCCGACTTCTTGTCCGAAATAAATCATGGTTGGCGCGGTCGATAAGCATGTTGAAATCAACATCGCGGGGATCGCTTTTTCAGCACTTCCTGCAAATTGTGGTGATGCTATACGCTGCTCATCGTGATTATCGAGAAAGTGCAGCATGTGATGTTCAATATCACGCAATTGATATTCAATGCGGCCAATCTCTTTGGTCGAACCATGACCTTGCATCACCGCTTTTAATGAATCGTAAAGGTCTACTTTATCGTAGAGATAATCCATCTTTCCTAGCTGAATATAATCTCGGTATAGCTCCGGTTGGTACACTTCGGCTAACAAAAATGCGTGTGGATTTTGTTGTTTAATCGCCGAGTTCATATAGCTCCAGAACTCAATAGGCACCATTTCTGCCATGTCGTAGCGAAAGCCATCGACGCCTTTATTGATCCAATACAGCGCAATATCGCGAAACTTGACCCATGAGTCTGGCACGCTTTTATCTTGCCAGAATGCGGCATGCTCACGGTGAGACTTAAAACGGTACTCTTCTGGTAACGACACAAAATCTTTGCTGCCGTCGGGTCTTATGCCGTAATTTACTTTGACGGTTTCGTACCAGTCATCCGCATTGGGTTTAGCAAGTCGTGAACCATTGCCTGTCCATTTTGCAGGATATTCATGGTATGGCGTTGCTAAATCAGGGTGCTTTTCGCCACCGAGTGGCAAAAGGGAAGTAGGTATATCAGGCAGTTCAAATGGCTGCTGTGGAATGTAATAGAAGTTGTTATCTCTTGCATATTCGACACTGGTGTCATCATTGGCTCCGAAATCATTTACACCAGCAGGGTTATTTAAGCCGCGATACTGCCTTGCAACATGATTAGGGACGATATCGATGATGACTTTCATACCCGCATTGTGCGTTCGGTGAATTAATGCTGCAAACTCTTCATTTCGCTGTGCAGGGTTATCGGCTAAATCTGGATTGACCGAATAGTAGTCTTTGACAGCATAGGGTGAGCCTGCACGGCCTTTGACCACACTTGGGTGATCGTTGTGAATGCCGTATTGAGTGTAGTTACGAACCAAAGCATGGTGGGGTACACCGGTATACCAAATATGGGTGATGCCCAACTTTTGAATTTCAGCCAGCGCTTGATGAGTAAAATCATTGAATCTACCCAAGCCATTTTGTTCGGCGCTGCCCCACGGAGTATTGACACTCTTTTTATTACCAAATAAGCGCGTGAATACTTGATAGATATTGTATTTATTAGTGGTCATAACGGTTGAACCTAAGCCATCACGTTGATATCAATATTGGATGAGTTTTAGGCTAGTTGAAGAGCAATGAGACAAAATCCTCCTTGATGCATTAATTGGGGGCGTAGATGGCAAGGAGTGAGCGGAAGTGTGATGCGGTTTGAATTATTTGGAACGCTAACTAGCATAGACCTCACTAACTGGTGAGGTCTATGGATAGAGAGCAAACGCTTACGAGCGTTTAGCTTGCTTAGAGCGAGAAGGGGGACGAGACGCATTGGAGCGGTCGTTATCACGCTTTTTCAAGTGGTAATTTAAAATCGAAATAGGTACGTCTTTTTTCGGGGTAAAGCCTTCAATCTCTTTGCGTACCAATAAATGTCCTAAGCGACTTTCAATCATACATAAGTTTTTAAAGTCATCTCTTGATACCAGTGAGATTGCTTCGCCTGTAGCACCTGCGCGACCAGTACGACCGATACGGTGAATGTAGTTTTCAGCTGGGTAGGGTAGATCGTAATTGATAACACGTTCTAAGTTGTCGATATCAATCCCGCGAGCCGCGACGCCAGTCGCAATCAGAAATTGAAGCTTACCGGCTTTGAAATCGGCCAATAATTTTTCTCGAACTTCTTGGCTACGCCCGCTATGAAATGCTTCGGCGGTGATGCCGCGTTTTTCCAATTGACTGGCTAACTTGGCAGCGCCGTGTTTGGTTTCAATGAAAATCATCGCCTGCTGCCATTGGTTTTCATTGATCAAATGGCTAAGCAGAGCGGATTTTTGATCTTTATCGACCGTGATGATCCACTGCTCAATTTGATTTGGTGTTTTGTTGTAGCCCGCAACATCAATTTCGATTGGGTTATTAATCGCTGATTTTGCCAGTTCGCGTACTGGGCGAGAGAGTGTTGCAGAAAACAGCAAGTTCTGACGATCAAGCGGTAGACGATCAACAATTTTATTGATGTCTTCAATGAAGCCCATATCCAACATGCGGTCGGCTTCATCCATGACTAACACTTCCAGCTCGTCAAAATGGACAGCACGTTGTCCATACATATCAAGCAAGCGGCCTGGTGTGGCGATCAAAATATCCACACCTTCAATCAAGCGTTGTTTCTGTTTTTGAGAATCAACTCCGCCGTACATTGCAAGCGATGTCAGTGAAAGATATTTCGCATATTGCGTAATGTTTTCTTCTACTTGCAGTGCTAACTCACGAGTTGGAGCAAGAATTAATGCACGTACGCGTTTGGCACGCTGTGTTTTTCCTTGGCTGAGCATTTGTAGAATAGGCAATACAAAACTGGCCGTTTTACCGGTACCGGTCTGCGCCGCCGCTATCACATTTTTACCCGTTAAAATGGCTGGAATCGCCTTTTCTTGGATGGGAGTGGGGGCGGAATAACCGAGTTCGGTAACGGCTTTTAAGATTGGATCGCTCAATCCAAGATTGGAGAATGGCATGCTGACTCTCAGAATTATGATAATTTGGTAGGATTAGCCCAACAAGGCTCAACCTGTGTCGATAAGAGCACATTCTAGCATGAAGTCAGTAAACGCGAACGAAGATCGCACATTTTAGCGATAGCTATTTTGTTGTTCATGAAAAGCAGTGATACCACTTGAGTATCACTGCTGCTAGTCGAAGTTATTTAGCTGAACGTTTTTGAGTAAATCCGCCATATAGGTCTAAGCGTCGATGGCGTAAGTTAGTGACGGAGCCTTCCATGTTAAGCTGCTTGAGTTTGTCTAAATCAACGTCTGCAAAAATGATCATTTCAGTGTTAGGGCTTGCTTCTGTGATCGTTGCATCGTGTGGGAAATAGATATCAGAAGGGGAGAAAACCGCCGACTGAGCATACTGAATGTCGACGTTATCCACCCTTGGAAGGTTTCCAACACTGCCGCCAATAGCAACATAGCATTCGTTTTCGATGGCACGGGCTTGTGAGCATAAGCGTACGCGTTGGTAACCATTTTTGGTATCAGTCCAAAATGGCACGAAGATGATCTGCACATCTTGTTCTGCCATCATTCTGCCAAGTTCTGGAAACTCACTGTCGTAGCAAATCAAAATACCGACACGTCCTGCATCGGTTTCAAAAACCTTCACTTTATCGCCACCATCAATCACCCAGTCTCTTTTTTCATGTGGAGTAATATGAATTTTATACTGCTCGTCTATCGAGCCATCTCGATGCAGCAAATAGGAGACATTATACAGTTGGTCATCTTTGATCACTGGCATACTGCCTGCAATAATGTTGATGTTGTAGGTGACTGCCAATTGTGAAAAATGCAGTTTTATTTCGTCGCTGAATGAAGCAAGAAAGCGTATTGCTTCAACTGAATTCTTATCATTTTGCAAACCCATTAACGGCGCATTGAAAAACTCTGGAAATAAGGCGAAATCGGCCTTGTAGTTGGACAGTGATGACACAAAAAATTCAGATTGTTGCATCAAGTCTTCGACGCTTTCCATCGCGCGCATCTGCCATTGCACAATGCCTAAGCGAACAATAGTCTTTTCAATATCATGAATGGAAAAGATATCTTCTTCATAGAAGAAATTATCCCATTCTAATAATGTTGCGTAGCCTTGTGAGCTGTCGTCTTCCGGTAGGTAGTGACGCATAATACGTTTTACGTCGAAATCATTAGCTAACTGAAAAGATAAAATAGGGTCATGCAGCTCGCGTCTTTTGATTTTTTCTATATATTCAGCGACCTTCATTTCTTTGGCATGTTTAGCGTAACCTGGAATACGTCCACCAGCCAAAATCGCTTTTAAGTTATTGCTGCGACATAACTCTTTTCTTGCCTCGTAAAGACGCCTTCCTAAACGCAAACCTCGGTAATCTGGGTGGACAAACACATCCAAACCATAAAGTGCATCGCCACTGGTTTTATGTTGAATCACATTATTTTCATTGATGATGTCGGTATAGACGTGCGGTAATGACATCCGGTTATAGTCAACTTTAATTGTTAATGCTGCGCCAACAATGCGCCCATCATCTTCAATACAAATTTGCCCGTCAGGAAACTGATGCACTAGGTCCATGATGGTCATCCGTGGCCATGACCCGCCAACGTCATGAAAAACCAGATCCATTAACGCCGCCAGTTCAGAATAATCACTCGTATCTATGACTCTTAAGGTTAAGCGTGGGGTTGATTTTCTCATTGAATAAGTGTCCTTTTTTTATTTATCTGGATTGCTCGTTAGAAATCAACTGACTGATAGCCAGGAAGAAATAGCAACGAGTAATACGACATTTTCACTATCTCTTAACCTTTTGAAGATTACTAGCACAGCATCGTTAATTTTTTATCGAGATAAAAACAATATTGTTAACAACTACTGTGGGGAGTTAGATTCGCATCACAGAGCTTTTCGGATAAAAAATATCCATATCCGATATATTAAACCTACGGTTTTGTAAGGGAATTCATTCATGGAAGATCAACAGTTACCCGTCCAATATACGGTGGTCAGTGCGCTTAAATTAGTAAGAGCAAACTGGCTGACGCTGCTTTTTCTGTCTGCTCCTTTTTGTGTAGTGAATAGCTATTTTGTTTTAGGTTGGGTTGATATTTCAGAGCCTCAAGTTATCTTTACACCATTGAATATGCTGATTGGTTTACTTTATTTGGCGACAGCAGCAATGGCGGCCGTTCGGATTCACCGTTTGGCACTGTTAGATGAAAAGTCATGCAGCTTAGGGGCTATTTTCCATATCAGTATCCGTGAGTGGCGATTTGTGGGGTGGTGGGGGGTATTGGCGAGTGCTCTGTTTGGTGCGATGTTTATCCCTTTGTTTCTGGTCGGGTCACTTGCAAGTACTGTTGGTGCTGCACAATGGGTGTTACAGCTTATGACTTATGGCGTGATGCTTCCTATTTGCTGGCTATTAGCGCGTTGGTCACTGGTGTTACCTGCAACGGCTTTAGACCATCAACCAAGAGGGTTAACTATTGCGTGGCGCAGGTCGAAGCCACACAGTAAATCGCTGTTTATTTTGATTGGTGTGATCCCAACATTGATCAATATCGTGTTGCAACCATTGTTTGCGTCCAATATTTTGATGGTGACATTCTTAGCCTCTGCAATTTGGCTGTTTGTTTGTGCAGTTGAAATTTGTATTTTGTCATTGAGTTATCAATGGATCATTCAACGCGAAGCGGCAGAGCAGAAGTTAGAAATCCGCGTGCCAGAATTTAATGCTTAAAGCTTCATTGGTATATACCCAAACCACTTGCAGTTGCAGGTAGGCGGCAAGTGAGTTCATCCCCATTAGCATAGATACACTATGTGATTGGGGTGAGTGAACGTAGCCAACACCGCTGCAAATTCAAGTCGGAAGGGTATAAGGTTTATTTTTATCAGAGACCGTTTATTCACAAGGTGGAGCTAAATGAATAAGTGCCAACCCACCTAATGATGTTTCTCGATATTTTTTGTTCATGTCCTTACCAGTTTGAAACATAGTATCGATGACTTTATCTAAAGATATTAAACACTTGCTAGTTCGTTTCAATGCCATTCGAGAGGCGTTTATCGCTTTCATTGCTCCCATGGCATTTCGCTCAATGCATGGTACTTGGACTAAACCACCAATCGGGTCACAGGTCATACCCAGAGAATGTTCCATCGCGATTTCTGCGGCAATGCATATTTGTTCGTTACTGCCGCCTCTCAGTGCGGTTAACCCTGCCGCAGCCATTGAGGAAGACACGCCAATTTCACCTTGACAACCTACTTCAGCGCCAGATATTGATGCATTGGTTTTGTACAAAATTCCAATCGCGCCAGCAACGGCTAGAAAATCTTTCAACTGTTTGGTGTCGAGCGGCTTAATGAAACGATGGTAGTACATTAGCACCGCAGGAATAACGCCAGCGGCACCGTTAGTGGGTGATGTGACCACTTGTCCACCCGCTGCATTTTCTTCGCTTACTGCAAAAGCAAATAAATTAATCCAATCCATGATTTCCATTGGGTCATTCTCTATTGCCGCATTTGCTTCCAGCTTTTTTAATAGCGCAGGTGCTCGGCGAGTGACATGCAGCCCTCCTTCTAATATTCCTTCTGTTTCTAAACCTCGTTGCATACACAGCGACATGACCTTCCAAATTTGGTCAGCTTTTTTATTGATTTCTTCTACGCTTTGAAAGGCAAGTTCATTGCGGAGCACTAAACCACCTAAACTGAGCCCATTTTTTTCAGCTTTGAATAGGAGCTCGTCGGCAGAGGAGAAAGAGAATTCGACGTCTACCGTCGGTTGACTGCTGCCATGTTGCAGCTCTTGCGCTGTGGTAACAAATCCGCCCCCGACTGAATAATAGGTTTCAAAGGCAAGCTGCTGCCCTTGTTTACCAAAGGCTGTAATAGTCATGCCATTTTCGTGCAGTGGCAGGTTGGTCGATTGGAAAATAAGGTCGGTTTGAACGTCAAAAGAGATATTGTGAGAGCCTGCTAAGTTGAGCATTCCCTCTTCGAAAGCAACGGCTAGTGATTGCTTGGCACTGGTTATTTTGATGGTGTCGGGCTTATTGCCCAGTAAACCAAGAACGACCGCTCGGTCGGTATGGTGGCCCTTACCGGTTAACGATAAAGACCCATAAAGATCAACTTGTACTCGCTTTACTTCAGAAAGATCAGCAATAAGGCGTGTGAATTGATAACCGGCGATCATCGGACCGTTGGTGTGTGAACTTGAAGGGCCGACGCCAATTTTAAAAATCTCAAAAATGGATAACATGGCAATACCTACGATAAAGAGAGTGACTGTTAGCAATAGTAGCGTTTTTCGTTAGTGAAAGAGAGAGAATATTGAATGTTTTGTAACAAAAATTTAATATCTTAAATAGTTGAGTAAATGTTAAAAATTCATCATATTGTAATAACGATGTAATAATTAGTAAGAGTAACATGCAGCGTCAAGAAATGATCCAACCTGCTTTTCTCGGGGTGATAGGTAAAACCAGTCTTTTTTCGTTCGTTATCGTTATGGGTATATTTGCCTTTATCTAAATAGAGCCAACTAGGGTTGGGTTAAACTCATATACCCTAGCAACTTGGTCGGGTATTTGTTAACGTGCGAGTGTCAGAGCATAGTAAACAAAGGACTTCGCATGTCGATTTGGGATGAGGTAAAGCTACACAATCGTTACGGTCAGTTACCCACAGTTTTTTATTCTAAGGTTGATCCTACGCCATTAAAAAATGTGCGTTGGGTGGCTTGGAATAAAAAGCTAGCTTCGTTTTTGTCTTTACCAGAGTCGGTTAACGATGAGTTATTAGTCAGTTTATCGGGTCAAGCACTCCCTTCTCAATTTAAACCGCTTGCCATGAAATATGCTGGCCACCAGTTTGGAGTGTACAACCCTGAACTGGGTGACGGGCGCGGTTTACTGCTTGCTGAAATTGAAAGTCACTCAGGGGAGGTCTTTGATCTCCATCTTAAAGGGGCAGGGTTAACACCTTATTCTCGAATGGGCGATGGCCGAGCAGTTCTGCGTTCAACCATTCGTGAATATTTGTGTAGTGAGGCAATGGCAGGTTTAGGAATTGCCACCACCCGAGCACTAGCCATGATGAGCAGTGATACGCCAGTTTATAGAGAACAACAAGAACAAGGTGCTCTGTTGGTGAGAGTGGCACAAAGCCATATTCGCTTTGGTCATTTTGAGCATTTCTTTTATACCGACCAACTTACGCAGCAAAAGTTACTCGCCGATAAAGTGATTGAGTGGCACTACCCAGACTGCCTCGCTGAAGAAAAACCTTATGCCGCTATGTTTAACCGCATTGTGGATCGCACAGCCAAGATGATTGCCGATTGGCAAGCGGTCGGCTTTGCTCATGGTGTGATGAATACCGATAATATGTCGATTCTTGGTCAAACTTTTGATTATGGCCCTTTTGCATTTTTAGATGATTACGAGCCCAGTTTTATTAGTAACCATTCTGACTATCAGGGGCGTTATGCGTTTGATCAGCAGCCTAGAATTGCCTTGTGGAATTTGTCGGCGTTAGCACATGCGCTTTCTCCATTGGTTGAGCGTGCTGATCTTGAAGTCGCTCTTGCACAGTTTGAAAGACAACTTGGGTGTTATTTTAGCCAGCACATGCGCCATAAACTTGGCTTACTGACACAACAAACCGGCGATTCTGCTTTGTTTGAGCATATGTTCGAGCTGCTAACTAAAAACCATACCGATTACACACGATTTTTTAGGCAATTATCTAACCTAGATACTCAAGGATCTCAAGCAGTTATTGATCTATTCCTTGACAGGGGGGAGGCCAAAATTTGGCTCGATCACTATCTAGAACGTTGTCATTTAGAAACGGATCGATTTGGAAATTTGACATCGCTTGAGGTGCGCTGTGAAGCAATGCGCAAAGTGAACCCTAAGTATGTTTTACGTAATTACCTTGCTCAACAAGCTATCGATAAAGCGCAACACGGTGACTATCAAGAAGTGCAGCGTTTGGCACAATTACTGGCTCACCCTTTTGATGATCAACCTGAAAACGATCACTATGCGCAACTTCCACCACAATGGGGGAAAAAATTAACGATCAGCTGTTCCTCATAACCATTCCAATTTGTGATCATCATCCAGTTTGAATTCAAATTTTACATAAATATCAATAATCAAAAAAACGGTCGGTCGGTACACTGTGGCGATTAGTGGTAAAAATAAAGTCGTGGTAAAAACGGGAAAAGGGTATGCAGGCAAGAACTCGCATTGTTGTAGTAGATGATGATAAGGAAATTCGTGAGTTACTCGACGAATATCTGACCAAATCGGGCTATGAAATTATTACGCTCGCTGATGGTGTGGCATTGCTGTCTTATTTAGAGCAAAACATGTACCCAGATCTTATCTTGCTTGATGTGATGATGCCGGGTGACGACGGTTTTACGCTATGTCAAAAAATTCGTCGCAATTCAAATGTGCCAATCATTATGCTGACAGCAGTTTCTGATGAAACCGATCAAATTATTGGTTTGGAGATTGGGGCTGATGACTATGTCGCGAAACCTTTTAATCCGCGTCAGTTGATGGCTCGTATCAAAGCGCTGCTTCGTCGAGTACAAGTTTCTGAAGAGAAGCCTACCGATAGTGCGTCTCCCAAGCAGATTACTTTTGGCGATTGGCAACTGGATACTTTGTCGCATCGCATTATGCACCTTGAACGTGATGAAGGGCACGATCTCTCAGGCAGCGATTTTGCCTTATTGATGCTCTTTTTAACCCGCCCTAATGAAGTACTGGATCGTGACACTATTTCGTACGCAACGCGTGGACGCGAAGCTTTGCCTTATGAGCGTGGTATTGACGTTCAACTGAGTCGCTTGCGACAACGACTAGGCGATAGCGCTAAATATCCTCACTATATAAAAACTATGCGTGGTAATGGTTATATTCTCTCGGTTCCGGTCACGTATGGTAGTTAAACGATGCCATTGACGCCTTTATTTTCGCGACTTAAACCCAATTCTTTAGTTTCTCGCACACTACTACTGACGCTGTTAGCGGTCGTGCTTGCACAAGGGATCGCCACAGCCATTTGGTACAGCCAATCGAAACAGAAAGAACTCGAGGGGATACACTCGGTATCATCTAGTATGGCGGGTATGTTTGCTTCTACAGTGACATTTTTTCAGTCGCTGCCAGTGAAATACCGTCATATCGTACTCGACCAAATTCGTAATATGGGTGGCACGCGATTTTTTGTCTCTTTCAATAAAGAGGCATTGCTGGTGGAGCCGATTGAAGAGACGCGCTTAAAGCGAGCTTCGGTTGATGCTGTCACTGAGGTTCTCATGCAAAAATTAAACAATGTCGCTAGCATTCAAGTGGAATTTACCAAGCCTGAGCACCTACGTTTATTGAAAAATGACATTTTACTTAGTGATTTACCAAAGTCCTGGGCATACCATACGTTAACACTGGAACCTCTTAATCCACCTATTTTGGTGGTGCAAATTGAGCTTTCAAGCCATGAGTGGATCTACGTTGCCGCCTTGCTGCCCGCACCGTACGTGAAGTTAGACGATACGATTTTGGGCAAGGAGCAAATGTTATTTTTGTTCTTTTCCACCACCATATTGCTGCTACTCACTTACTTATTAATGCGCCGACAAGTTAGGCCGTTGAAAAATCTCGCTAAGGCCGCTAATGAAATGAGCATGGATATTGCCCAACGTCCTTTACGTGAAGAGGGCGCAACAGAGTTGATCACGGCCACGCAAGCCTTTAACCGAATGCAGCAACGTATTCGCCGTTATATTGCTGATAGGGAGCATCTGTTCTCTGCCATTTCTCATGATTTAAAAACGCCCATCACCCGTTTACGGCTAAGAGCTGAATTGCTCGACAGCGATATAAAACGTGAGAAGTTTAACCGTGATCTGGACGAGTTAGAGATGATGGTTAAAGGGGCATTACAGTGCGTACGCGATACCGATTTGCATGAGAATAATGCCAGCATTGATCTCAATGAGATGATTATCACTATCGCTGAGGGCTATAACTTATCTCAATCTGTGGTGCACTTCTCTCCGATTGAGATCGCTCCCGTTATCGCAAAGCCGCTGGCTATCAAGCGCGTGTTAACCAATTTAATCGGCAACGGTGTTAAATATGGTCAGCAGGTGTGGGTTAAGTTGGAAGAAACACCAGAATGGGTGGTAGTGACAATCCAAGACAAAGGCCCGGGTATTCCGGCTGATAAATTGGAGGCGGTATTTGAACCCTATTTTCGCTTGGCCGATGATGATCAAGGACACGGCTTAGGGTTGGGTATCTGCCGCAGTATTTTACATGGACATGGTGGTGATATTATTTTGCGCAACCCAGCGCACGGTGGGTTGGAAGTGCAAGTGTTTATCCCGCCTATGCTTGAAGTGTGATCTAGGATGCCAGACAATTTCTTTTTAGCAGAAAGTAAACTATGGACGTTGATATGAGTACCAACACGAGGTTATCTATCAAAAAAATACTCTTGGTTTTATCGTTGCTGTTTACTGCATCGGTTGATGCCGCTGATGTTGAAGTTCTTCATTGGTGGACTGCTAATGGAGAAGTTGAGTCGATTGATGTACTGAAAGGGATGCTAGAAGAGCAAGGTCACAGTTGGAGGGATTTTGCGGTGGCTGGTGGTGGTGGAGAAAGCGCGATGACCGTACTAAAAACCCGCGCCGTTTCGGGTAACCCACCCTCTGCTGCGCAAATTAAAGGGCGTGATATTCAAGAGTGGGCAGGGCTTGGTTTTCTGACCAATTTGAATGATGTTGCCAAACAAGGCCAGTGGGATGATGTTCTTCCGCCCGTGGTATCCGAGATCATGAAATGGCATGGCCAATATGTTGCTGTCCCAGTGAATATTCATCGTGTCAATTGGTTGTGGGTTAACCTCGTTGTATTGAAGAAACTCGATATGAAAGTCCCGATGACATTGGATGAATTTTTTGTAGCCGGAGACAAACTTAAGGCCATAGGTGTTATTCCACTTGCTCATGGTGGTCAACCGTGGCAAGACGCAACGTTGTTTGAAGTCATTGCCTTAGACGTATTGGGTCCTAAAGGCTACCAACAGGCATTTGTTGAGCTGGATATGGATGTGCTATTGAGTGATAAAATGGTCGAGGTGTTCAGCAAATTCCAAAAAATGCATGATTATATCGACGTTGATGCTCCCGGTAGAGACTGGAACGTAGCAACATCGATGGTGATAGGTGGTCAAGCTGCGATGCAGATCATGGGGGATTGGGCCAAAGGTGAATTTACCGCTGCCGGTAAAGTCGCGGGTAAAGATTACCTTTGTGTTGCTGCGCCCGGAACGGAAGGGCAGTTCATTCATAATATCGATAGTTTTGCCTTTTATGAGTTAAGCGACACCGAAAATAAGCAAGCGCAACAAGCATTGGCAACGACGATTCTTGCTCCTCAGTTCCAAGAGATATTTAATCTTAAAAAAGGCTCCATTCCTGTGCGAGTTGACGTAGATATGTCTAAGTTTGATCTATGCGCTTTAGATTCAATGAATGCCTTTAAAAACACGGCAGCATCCGCTGGGTTAGTACCTAGCATGGCACATGGCATGGCAACGACCAGCTACGTGCAAAGTGCAATGTTTGATGTAGTTACTGACTTTTTTAATGACAGCTATGCAGATCCTAAGCAGGCAGCGCGTAAGCTAGCCAAAGCAGTAAAAGCGGCGATGTAACGTTCGAGGTTGATATCCTCATGCTTTACTCGCTTATCATCTTGCTTAGTGTCATTTCCCACCCAAAATGCCGTTTTATGTGTGTCATTTCCCACCCATTGTACCAATAAGTTTTGTAGGACTTTGTCTGTTTACAAACCGCGTAATCGTGGAGAACCTTGTGGTTAAAGGCTTGTTAAATAAATGTACAAAGTTGGCTTGGTAATTGCCTTGTATAGACTATACAGCACCCATTGATGGGGCTGATATGTTCACTCAAGGAGAATAATAATGTTAAAGCCTCTAACCCTTCTTTCTGCCTCAATTATTGCCGTAACGAGTTTTAATGCCGCTGCAAACTGTGACCCTGGTGAAATGGTGATTAAATTCAGCCATGTAACCAATACCGATAAACACCCTAAAGGTATCGCAGCTTCATTGCTTGAAGAGCGTGTCAATAAGGAAATGAATGGCAAAGCCTGTATGCAGGTGTTTCCAAACTCGACACTCTATGATGATGACAAAGTGTTAGAAGCTTTGCTCAATGGCGATGTTCAGCTTGCTGCACCTTCTCTTTCTAAATTTGAGAAGTTCACCAAAAAGTTCCGCATTTTTGACCTTCCTTTTCTTTTTGATGATGTTGATGCCGTTGACCGTTTCCAAAATTCTGCTGACGGCGAAAAACTGAAAAACTCAATGGCACGTCGTGGGGTGAAAGGCCTAGAGTTTTGGCATAACGGTATGAAACAGATGTCAGCCAATAAGCCATTGTTGGTCCCTGGGGATGCCAAAGGGTTGAAATTCCGTGTTCAAGCCTCCGATGTGCTAGTGGCTCAGTTTGAACAACTTGGTGCGAACCCGCAAAAAATGTCTTTTGCTGAAGTATATGGTGGCTTACAAACCAAAGTTATCGATGGCCAAGAAAATACTTGGTCTAACACTTATGGGAAGAAATTCTTCGAAGTACAAGATGGTATCACAGAGACGAACCACGGTATTTTGGATTACTTGGTCGTGACCTCCACCAAATGGTGGGACGGTCTACCAACGGATATTCGCGATCAGTTTGCCACCATTCTAAAAGAAGTAACCGAAACGCGTAATTCCGAATCAAATCGGGTTGAGCAACAAAACAGACAGTATGTATTAGAAGCGGGCGGCGTTATTCGCACCTTGACCTCAGAACAGCGTCAAGAGTGGGTTACTGCACTTAAACCCGTATGGAAGAAGTTTGAAAAAGACATCGGTACTGATTTGATTGATGCTGCGTTGGCTTCAAACCAATAACGTACCATTTGCCCCATCAAGAGTGATGGGGCTTTCTCAATACGCTGCACCTAACTCTACCGCTGGTTTGGAAGTTAAGTAGTACAGCGCTTTGTGTTTATTCCGATAATAACTATTAGAGCGATGTATCAAATGGAACACTCTTTTTTCTCTAAAGTCGGCAAATTTACGGATGCCATAGAAGAAATGCTGATTGCATTTTTCCTTGGCAGTATGACCTTACTCACTTTCGTTAACGTCGTGCTGCGTTATGTGTTTAACGAAAATATTTTATGGGCATTGGAACTGACAGTATTCATGTTTGCTTGGATGGTGTTAGTGGGCGCTTCCTACGGTGTGAAAAAGCATTTTCATATTGGTGTTGATGTCATTATTAACATGGTTCCTGCCGGTATGCGTAAAGTGTTTGCTTTGCTTGCTGTTGGCAGTTGTTTAGCCTTCTCTATCTTATTGCTCATTGGTTCGTGGAACTATTGGTATCCCTTTGCGACAGAGCGCGCATGGTATGAAACAGACGATATTCCGATGCCAGAGATGCTGCAATTTCTCGCAGATTTGATGAATGAAGGCGAACGCTATGAAAAGCTACCACGTTTCATTCCTTATATGGCATTACCGATAGGAATGGCATTGTTAACATTCCGCTTTTTACAAATTGCCTACCAAATTGTGACAGGCAAGCTAGACCGTATGATTGCAGGTCATGAAGCTGAAGAAGATTTAGAAGCGCTGAAAGCCGAAATGGCGCAAGCCGCTGACGATATGGCCGAACCATTTCGTCAACCTATCGCCTCGAACGACAGCAGCAAGGAGCGCTAATTCATGGAAATTTTACTACTGTTTGTGATGGTGATCGGTTTTATGCTGGTGGGTGTACCCATTGCTATTTCACTTGGCTTATCGAGTATTCTTTTTCTTTTGTGGCACTCAGATACGTCGTTAGCATCTGTGGCTCAAACCTTATTTAATGCCTTTGAAGGGCACTACACTTTATTGGCGATTCCATTTTTCATTTTAGCCTCCAGTTTTATGTCTACAGGCGGAGTTGCAAAACGCATTATCCGCTTTGCAATTGCGATGGTAGGTTGGTTTCGCGGTGGTTTGGCGATTGCCTCTGTTGTGGCATGTATGATGTTCGCTGCGTTGTCTGGGTCATCACCTGCTACGGTGGTCGCTATTGGTAGTATTGTTATCGCCGGTATGGTGAAAAATGGTTATACCAAAGAGTTTGCCGCTGGTGTTATTTGTAATGCGGGGACGCTCGGAATTTTGATCCCTCCGTCGATCGTTATGGTTGTTTATGCGGCGGCCACGGACGTATCGGTTGGGCGAATGTTCTTAGGAGGAGTGATCCCTGGGTTGCTTGCCGGGTTGATGTTAATTATTGCCATTTATATCTTTGCCCGTGTGAAAAATTTGCCCAAGCAGCCATTTGTCGGTTGGAAAGAAGCGATGTCGGCTGCTAAAGAAGCTAGCTGGGGGCTGCTACTTGTGGTCATTATTCTTGGTGGTATTTATGGCGGTATATTTACACCTACAGAAGCGGCGGCCGTTGCCGCGGTTTATTCATTTTTGATCGCTAACTTTATTTACAAAGATATGGGCCCATTTGCGGATAAAGCAAACACCAAGCCTGCGGTTGTCAAAGTGGTACAAGCCTTTTTTCATAAAGATACCAAGGCGACCCTGTTTGATGCAGGTAAACTAACCATTATGCTGCTGTTTATCATTGCCAATGCCTTGATATTAAAACATGTATTAACTGAAGAGCGCATCCCACAAATTATCGCTGAATCGATGTTGTCGGCAGGGCTTGGTCCAATTACCTTCCTCATTGTTGTGAACGTATTGCTGTTGTTAGGTGGTCAGTTTATGGAGCCGTCAGGCTTGCTGATTATCGTCGCTCCACTGGTCTTCCCTATTGCTATTGCGTTGGGAATTGACCCAATTCATCTCGGTATCATTATGGTGGTTAACATGGAAATTGGCATGATAACCCCACCCGTGGGCTTAAACCTATTTGTCACCGCAGGGGTCGCTAAAATGTCGATGATGAGTGTGGTGAAAGCGGCATTACCATGGGTTGCTATTATGTTCTTATTCCTAATTATCGTTACTTATGTGCCATGGGTCTCAACCTGGTTACCGACCACACTGATGGGGCCGGAAATCATTACCAAATAAAATTCAATGCCCAGCGACGCTGGGCATTTTTATGGTATTAAATCTTATAATTGTCTTTGTCTAACCCGTAGCGCTGCATTTTGTCATATAAGGTTTTACGCGCCACATTCAACGTTTCCATCGTCTCTTTTATACTTCCACCGCATTCAATTAACGCTTGTTCAATAGTCGATTTTTCAAATTCAGCCACTAGGTCTGTCAGGTTACTGGTTGTTTGGATGGCTGGTTGGGTGGTTCCTAATTGAATGAGTTTACCGAGCAGAACAAAACGCTCTGCGGCATTTCTCAGTTCGCGCACATTGCCTGGCCAGTCATGGCTAATCAATGTTTGCATGTCTGATTGTGGTAGCGCGGTGGCGGCCTTACCATAACGCGCAGCAGCCACCAAAAGGAAATGGTGAAATAAGGCTGGAATGTCTTCTTTTCTATCGCGCAGCGGTGGAATATCAAGTGTAACAATATTGAGTCGGTAATAGAGGTCTTGTCGAAAAGTACCTTCTTCCGCGGCCAGTTTTAGGTCGATTTTGGTGGCAGCGATAACGCGAATATCTAAAGGAAGTAGCTCATTGGAACCAACGCGTTCGATGACTCTTTCTTGCAACACACGAAGTAGGCGAATTTGAGCTTGCATCGGCATGGATTCGATTTCGTCTAAAAAAAGTGTTCCACCTTGCGCGTGTTCAAACTTACCAATACGTTTTGTATCTGCGCCAGTAAACGCGCCTTTTTCATGTCCGTATAGCTCACTTTCAATCAAATTTTCAGGTACGGCACCACAATTAATGGCAACAAAATTTTGCTCGCGGCGTGAACTTTGCTCATGCAAGGAACGTGCAACCAATTCCTTACCAGTCCCTGTTTCGCCAAACAGCAAAATGTCTGCATTGGTATCAGCAATGTGCGTAATCGTCTCGCGTAATGACTCAATACTATGAGCAGCACCGATAATACGAGGCCCCAACGTTTGGCTAGCTTTGAGAGTGCGTTTTAACTGTTGATTTTCAAGCGTTAGTTGGCGCTTTTCTATGGCTCGTTGAACGGTTTCCATCAATCGTTCGGTGACAAAAGGCTTTTCAATGAAGTCGTACGCTCCATCGTGCATCGCTTGTACGGCCATCGATATATCCCCGTGGCCAGTGATTAATATCACAGGGATATCAGGGTCTTGATGGTGGATAGAATTGAGTAGGTTTTGCCCTGTGAGGCCTGGCAAACAGATATCGGTGACGACCACAAGAGGCAGGCCATTGCTTTTCACGGCAAGTAAGGCTTCTTCGGCGCTAGCAAAGAGGCGAGCACTAATGTCGGCTAATTCAAAACTTTGCTCGATGGCGATACGGATATCATCTTCATCGTCAATAAAAAACACATCACACATATGGTGTCCTTGTGATTATTGTGGTTCTGCGATTTGTGGTAATGATACGGAAAAGCGAGCCCCTGAAAGCGTTGATTTCGTCATGCTTAACTTGCCATCCATACTTTGTATTATTTGCTGTGAGATAGAAAGACCAAGCCCCAGTCCATTTTTTTTAGTGGTAAAAAACGGTTCAAAAAGGTGGTCAATTTTTTCTTGTGAGATTCCTGGCCCGTTATCATCAATATGAATAGTAACGTAATCCTGATGGATTTCTGTTGTCAAGTGAACACATTTTTCTTTTTGTTCATCAACAGCTTGAACGGCATTGGTGAGTAAGTTAATCAAGACTTGTTCTAACTGGATAAGGTTTACTCTGACTAGAATGGGCTGGTTGGGTAATTCACAATGAAACTGAATTAAGTGCGATTTGAATTGAGGCTGCATCAACTCTTTAGTCGATAAGATAATCGGTATTAATTGTGCAATGACTTTCTCATCCGTTGCACTTTTGCGCGCAAACGATTTAAGCTGTTCGCTAATTTTTGCCATGCGTTCAGTTAGCGCAGAAATGCGAGCAAGATTATCATCGGTTCTTTCGGGCTTGCCCGTTGCCAAAAAGCGGCGTCCATTGTCGGCAAAACTTCGAATGGCGGCGAGTGGATTATTGAGTTCGTGGCTAATGCTGGCGGACATTTCTCCTAATACCGCAAGCTTAGCGGCTTGTATTAGTTCATCTTGAGTTTGTCTTAGCATTACTTCGGTCTTACTTCGCTCGGCAATCTCTGCGTGCAGCTCTGAGGTTCTTTCCATCACTAAAAATTCGAGTTTTTGCTTGGCTTCTGATTGCAATTGTTCGATCTGGCGCTGTTTGAGTTGACGGTGATGGATGAGTAGGAGCGCTAAATAAATGATGGCAAATACCATGCTAGAGATCAGGGCAAAGGCAAAGCTATCCCAAAAAATATTCATCTTCGGCGATAACACGCGGATATTGAGCGAAACATTAGGCAAAGCACGTGTAGAGACAATGAAGTCACCTTTGAACCAACCTTGATGTGGGTTTTGCCATTCAGAAACTGGAGCGGTAAAGTCACCCACTAAACCGAGAGAACGAATCGAAGTTTCAAGGTACTGGCGACTATTTTGTACTAATAATCGTTGACTCTCGGTCAACGTATCCACGCTTTTAAACAGCCATTGCGGTTTACTGGACATAAAAATAATGTTGTTGCTGTCGGTTGCTACAAAGTAGCTTTGCTTGCTCTGCCAGTTTTCTTCAATGGCCGAGAGATCCATTTTAACCACCACCACACCTATCACATCAGCCGCATAGATGACAGGGTAAGAATAATAGTAACCGCGTTGGCCAGATGTTGAGCCTAGCGCAAAATATTGACTCTCCTGGTTCGTAATAGCCGCTTTAAAATACGGCCGCCAAGCGAAGTTGCGACCGATAAAAGAACGATCAAGGTTCCAGTTGCTTGAGGCTATGGTATTGCCATATTGATCGATGAGATACGTATCGGCCGCTTGAATGACTTCGTTGACTTGTTCCAAGTAGCGATTAGTAATCTCTACTTGGGCACTATTGTTAGGGCTGTTTAATGCATCGATTAGCTCCTTATCTTTAGAGAGTAATCTTGGTATGTGTGCATATTTATCGAGTTTAGCCGTGATATGGCTAGAGAAACGATCAAGTTGAGCTTGATGTTCAATTAATAAGTTTTGGTAACTGTATTGCCAGATAAGGTGAGCACCCAGTGCTGTTATCAACACGAACAGTATCACAAAAATTAGACTGACACGGCGAATCGCTAGCATCCTTGGTTACTCTTCTATTGCAACTGCGGTTGTGATTAAGAAAATCCATTTCTGAACACGATAAGTCTACTGGTTTTCGATGTTTTTTTGTCTAAAAAGAGTTCAATAGTGCGTCACAAAACAGGAGCAAGATCTCTTTTTACACTTCTGAGATAAAAAAAGCCTCGATTCCCTTGAAAAAGCCTTTATTGTCCCCATTTCAAAACGGGTGCTTTCCGTGTTGATGGAATTTTTAGCACTCGATAGGCAATTTAGGGCATTGAATCACCTCCAAGCGGTGATTGGCTCGACAGCACTGACTTAGGTCGGTAGAATGTCGCGTCTAAATTTTCTGTCCTGAGACTAATCGGAGACACCTTTTTGACCTAGGTTGGTAAAGATATCGCTCATTAGTCCGATGTTTGGGTGTTTTCGCTTCAGATGTCGACGCTCATTTTAATTGAAGTGTTCGGATAGAACACAACACAAGGATGCAGCCAAGCACCAGGCGATAGCCTAGCTTACGGCTCATGATGCTCAGAAATACTGAGCCAGTTTTGAGGTTTATAAATAATGCAAGTTACTGTTGAAACGCTAGAAGGCCTAGAGCGCCGTCTGAATATTACTGTTCCTGCTGCTAACATTGAAGATGCAGTTACAGCTGAACTACGCAACATCGCGAAAAATCGTCGTTTCGATGGTTTCCGTAAAGGCAAAGTTCCAATGAAAATGGTTGCTCAAATGTACGGCAAAGCGGTACGTCAAGACGTGATGGGCGAAGTAATGCAACGTCACTTCATCGAAGCAATCGTAAAAGAAAAGATCAACCCAGCAGGTGCTCCGACTTTTGCTCCAGTCGCTACTGAAGAAGGTCAAGACCTTGTTTTTACTGCAACTTTTGAAATTTACCCAGAAGTTGAGTTGAAAGGTCTAGAAAGCATCACTGTTGAAAAACCAGCGGTTGAAGTTAAAGAAGAAGATGTTGTTGAAATGCTAGAAACGCTACGTAAGCAACAAGCTACGTGGGTTGAAGTTGATGCAGCAGTTGAAGACGGTTCTCGCGCAACTATCGATTTCGTTGGTTCAATCGACGGTGTTGAATTTGAAGGCGGTAAAGCTGAAAACTTCCCACTAGAAATGGGTGCAGGCCGCATGATTCCTGGTTTTGAAGACGGTATCGTTGGCAAAACGAAAGGCATGGAATTCGAAATCGACGTAAACTTCCCTGAAGATTACCACGCTGAAAACCTAAAAGGTAAAGCGGCGAAATTCGCAATCAAGATCAACAAAGTAGAAACTCGTGAACTACCAGAATTAAGCGATGAGTTTGTTGCTAAATTCGGTGTTGTTGAAGGCGGTGTTGAAGCGCTTAAAGCTGAAGTTCGCAAAAATATGGAGCGTGAGCTTAAGCAAGCAGTTAAGAACCGCATCAAAGAGCAAGCGATCGAAGGCCTAGTGAAAGAGAACGACATTGACGTTCCTTCTGCACTTATTGACCAAGAAATCGGTGTGCTACGCCAACAAGCTGCACAACGTTTTGGTGGCAACCCTGAAGCGGCAGCGCAACTTCCACGTGAATTGTTCGAAGAGCAAGCTAAACGTCGTGTAGTTGTTGGTCTTCTTCTTGGCGAAGTGATTAAAACTGAAGAGCTAAAAGCAGATGATGAGAAAGTAAAAGCGCTAATCGAAGAAATGGCGACTGCTTACGAAGATCCTGCTGAAGTAATGGCTTACTATGCTCAAAATGAGCAAATGATGAACAACATGCGTAATGTTGCTCTTGAAGAGCAAGCAATCGACGCGATCATCGCTAAAGCACAGGTTTCTGAGAAAGCAGTTAGCTTCAACGAGCTAATGAACCAACAACCTGCTTAATAAGCAATATGTAGCGTAGGTGGTTGACTTAACGTTAACTATTCTGCTAACAATGGTCCGCGTGATACCCATCATCCGGGCCATTTATTTTAGGGACATAACAATATGAGCTACCAAGAAAAAAACGCAATGTCGCCAATTATTGACGCGCTAGTACCCATGGTGGTTGAGCAGACTTCCCGTGGTGAGCGCTCATACGATATTTATTCCCGCTTGCTTAAAGAAAGAGTGATTTTCTTGACAGGTCAAGTTGAAGACCAAATGGCAAATCTTGTCGTTGCACAATTGCTGTTTTTAGAATCAGAAAACCCTGACAAAGACATTTTCTTATACATTAATTCCCCAGGTGGTAGCGTAACCGCAGGGATGTCAATTTATGACACCATGCAGTTCATTAAGCCTAATGTGAGTACGGTATGTATGGGACAAGCTTGTTCTATGGGAGCATTTCTATTAGCAGGTGGCGCTCCTGGTAAACGTTATGCGTTACCTAATTCACGAGTGATGATCCACCAACCTTTGGGCGGTTTCCAAGGTCAAGCCTCTGATATTCAGATCCACGCTCAAGAAATTTTGACCATTAAACAAAAACTCAACAAACTATTGGCTGAGCACACGGGTCAACCACTAGAAGTGATTGAACGTGATACTGACCGTGATAACTTTATGTCAGCAGACCAAGCGGTTGAATACGGTTTAGTTGATTCTATTTTGAGCAAACGTGGCGAGTAACAGTTGTCATAATTGTTTACGCATTTTGGCTTAATTTGAGTTACACTCAAACCATTAAGAGTAAAGGCTAAGAGGTTAGCGAATGACAGACAAAAGCAAAGAGAGCGGTAGTAGCAAGCTGTTGTACTGCTCTTTCTGTGGTAAAAGCCAGCACGAAGTTCGCAAGCTGATCGCCGGTCCTTCTGTTTACGTTTGTGATGAATGCGTTGATTTATGCAACGACATCATTCGTGAAGAGATTAAAGATGTTCTGCCTAAAAAGGAATCTGAGGCGTTACCTACGCCACGTAAGATTCGTGAACATCTTGATGACTATGTGATTGGCCAAGAACACGCGAAAAAAGTGCTTGCAGTTGCAGTATATAACCACTACAAGCGTTTACGTAACGGTGATACGACAAGTGAAGGGGTTGAGCTTGGCAAGAGTAATATTTTGCTTATTGGCCCAACGGGTAGTGGTAAAACACTACTGGCAGAAACACTGGCTCGTTTCCTAGATGTACCGTTCACGATGGCTGATGCAACCACACTAACAGAAGCGGGTTATGTAGGGGAAGATGTCGAAAACATCATCCAAAAACTACTTCAGAAGTGTGATTACGATGTTGCTAAAGCCGAACGCGGTATTGTGTACATCGATGAAATCGATAAGATTTCTCGTAAAGCTGAAAACCCATCGATTACACGAGATGTATCGGGTGAAGGGGTTCAGCAAGCGCTATTGAAATTGGTTGAAGGTACTGTTGCTTCTGTACCGCCACAAGGTGGACGTAAGCATCCGCAGCAAGAATTTCTGCAAGTAGACACATCTAAGATTCTATTTATCTGTGGTGGTGCATTTGCTGGTTTAGATAAAGTAATTGATCAACGCGTTGCTAAAGGTTCTGGTATTGGCTTTGGAGCGGAAGTTCGTTCCAAAGATGAAACTAAGACCATTGGCGAGCTGTTCACTCAAGTTGAGCCAGAAGATTTGGTGAAATACGGTTTAATCCCTGAATTCATTGGTCGTCTTCCTGTTACGGCTACACTGACTGAACTTGATGAAGAAGCGCTGATTCAAATCTTGTGCGAGCCTAAAAACGCACTGACTAAGCAATATGCTGCACTCTTCGAGTTAGAGAATGTCGAACTTGAATTCCGTGAAGATGCATTGCGAGCGATTGCGAAAAAAGCAATGAACCGCAAGACCGGTGCACGTGGTTTACGTTCAATTTTAGAAGGTGTCTTGCTCGATACCATGTATGAGCTTCCATCTGTATCGGATGTTAGCAAAGTGGTAATCGATGAATCGGTAATCAATGGTGAATCTGAACCGCTGCTAATTTACAGCGCAAATGAGAGCCAAGCAGCAGGCGCAGAGTAAAACGCAGAGATAAATATTTAAAGGAGGTAGCAAATACCTCCTTTTTTTTATTCTGTTATTGAATCCAGTTAGTTAGCCCCCATATACTCGGTAATAAGTTAAAGCGGAAGAGAGAATAATATGAACTTGGAGCGTTCCGAGCGTATCGAAATCCCCGTACTGCCTCTACGTGATGTGGTGGTTTATCCTCATATGGTTATTCCTTTGTTTGTTGGTAGAGAAAAATCTATCCAATGCCTTGAAGCGGCAATGGACAACAACAAACAAGTTCTATTAGTGGCACAGAAAAAAGCAGAAACTGATGAACCAACGATAGAAGATCTATTTGACGTTGGAACTGTTGCTACCATTTTACAGCTCCTTAAACTACCTGACGGCACTGTCAAAGTGTTGGTGGAAGGTCAACAACGAGCGAAAATAGACCGCTTTGTTGAAGGTGATTTTTTCTCAGCTGAAGCACAGTATCTTATTACTCCTGAGCTGGATGAAAGAGAGCAGGAAGTTATAGTGCGTAGTGCTATTAACCAGTTTGATGGTTTTATTAAACTAAATAAGAAAATTCCACCAGAAGTACTTACATCATTGAATGGTATCGATGAAGCCGCTCGTCTTGCTGACACCATTGCTGCGCACATGCCGTTAAAGCTGGTTGATAAACAAAAAGTCTTAGAAATTATTGATATCAGCGAGCGTCTAGAATTCCTAATGGGACAGATGGAGTCGGAAATTGACCTACTACAGGTTGAAAAACGAATTCGTGGCCGCGTTAAAAAACAGATGGAAAAGTCTCAGCGTGAGTATTATCTCAATGAGCAAATGAAAGCGATTCAAAAAGAATTGGGTGATATGGATGATGCACCTGACGAATTTGAAACGCTGAAAAAGAAAATTGATGAATCAAAAATGCCGCAAGAAGCACGCGAGAAGACAGAACAAGAGCTTCAGAAATTGAAAATGATGTCTCCAATGTCTGCTGAAGCGACAGTGGTACGTAGCTATATCGACTGGATGGTTAATGTCCCGTGGACAAAACGCTCTAAAGTTAAGAAGGACTTAACGAAAGCTGAAGAGATCCTCAATTCTGATCACTACGGTCTAGAACGAGTGAAAGAGCGTATTTTAGAGTATCTTGCGGTACAAAGTCGTATCAACAAGTTAAAAGGTCCAATCCTTTGCCTTGTTGGGCCTCCTGGTGTCGGTAAAACATCATTGGGTCGCTCTATTGCTGCTGCCACTGGGCGTAAGTACACGCGTATGGCTCTGGGTGGTGTTCGTGATGAAGCTGAAATTCGAGGCCATCGCCGAACTTACATTGGATCACTACCAGGTAAATTGATCCAAAAAATGGCAAAAGTTGGTGTTAAAAATCCGCTATTCCTATTGGATGAAATTGACAAAATGTCTTCAGATATGCGTGGTGATCCTTCGTCTGCATTACTTGAAGTACTTGATCCGGAACAAAATAGCACCTTTAACGATCATTACCTTGAAGTCGATTATGATCTCTCGGACGTTATGTTTGTTGCCACGTCAAACTCAATGAACATTCCAGGGCCACTTCTTGACCGTATGGAAGTGATCCGTCTTTCTGGTTATACCGAAGACGAAAAACTGAACATTGCTAAGCGTCACCTGGTTACCAAACAGATAGAACGTAATGGCTTAAAAGCGCATGAAATCGTCATTGAAGATTCTGCAATCATTGGCATCATCCGTTACTATACTCGCGAAGCCGGCGTGCGTAGTTTAGAGCGTGAGATTTCAAAAATCTGTCGTAAAGCTGTTAAAAATATCTTGTTGAATAAAGAGATAAAAACCGTTGTAGTAAATCAAGAGAATTTGAAAGAGTTCCTTGGTGTACAACGTTGTGACTTCGGTAAAGCCGATGACAGCAATCGTATTGGTCAAGTAACAGGTCTTGCGTGGACTGAAGTGGGTGGTGACCTCTTAACGATTGAAACTGAATCCATGCCAGGTAAGGGTAAACTCACCCAAACTGGTTCTTTGGGTGATGTGATGCAAGAGTCGATTCAAGCAGCGATGACTGTGGTTCGAGCTCGTGCCGAGAAATTAGGGATTAACCCAGATTTTTACGAAAAACGTGATATTCACGTCCACGTGCCAGAAGGTGCGACACCGAAAGATGGTCCAAGTGCTGGTATCGCTATGTGTACAGCACTTGTTTCAAGCCTCACGGGGAACCCAGTTAAAGCTGAAGTGGCGATGACAGGGGAAATAACCTTGCGTGGTGAAGTGCTTCCGATTGGTGGCTTGAAAGAAAAACTGTTGGCAGCGCATCGCGGTGGTATTACCACGGTACTGATCCCGAAAGATAACGAGCGTGATTTGGAAGAGATTCCTGACAACGTTATTGCCGATCTAAAAGTCATTCCAGTTCAATGGATTGATGAGGTTTTAAAGGTTGCACTGGAGCGAGACCCATCAGGGGTTGAGTTTGACGCTAAAAAATAGTGATGTGTAGCAAAAATAAGTAAAAGATTGCGCTGATAGGCTTAAAAAGGCTTGTCAGCGTTTTTTTTGGGCGCTAACGTAACTCACTATAGCTTGCAACCCAGACACGATAAGGCTTCAAGCTAGTTTAGGAACTTAATGGAACGGAAAAGTCACCATTAAAAAATTATAACTGGTGACACTAAGGGGAAACACAGTGAATAAAACACAATTAGTAGAAAAAATCGCAGATAACGCTGACATCTCTAAAGCATCTGCAGGTCGTGCTCTTGATGCATTTATCGAAGCGGTAAGCGGTACTCTTCAGTCTGGTGACCAAGTTGCTCTTGTTGGCTTTGGTACATTTAGTGTTCGTACTCGTGCCGCTCGCACAGGTCGTAACCCAAAAACGGGTGAAGAAATTCAAATTGCTGAAGCAAAAGTTCCTGCATTCAAAGCAGGTAAAGCTCTTAAAGACGCCTGTAACTAATCAAAATCGTCTTTTTTTGCCACTGGTAGGCAAAATTAATTCGAACCTTTTGAAATTATGCGCATCCTACTGATGCGCATTTCTTTTTCTGATATTATCGCGCTATTCAAATTTTTAGGTTGAAGTGTGAAACTTCTTATCCGGAGAGCAGTTAGATTATGATGGATCGATTACGCGAAGGCGTGAACAGCATCGCGGTGAAAATTATTTTAGGAATGATTATTTTATCATTCATCTTCGCAGGTGTAGGTAGTTACCTCGTCAGTGGTAGCAACAATGCAGCAGCAAAAGTTGGCAATACTGAGATTGGTCGTGGAGACTTTGAGCAAGCATATCAAAATGAGCGCAATCGCATGCAGTCCCAATTAGGTGACTACTTTGCTAATTTGTTGGCTGATCCAAGCTATGTAGAGTCTTTCCGTAAATCTGTACTTGACCGCATGATCAACGACCTACTACTTGAGCAACATGCTCAGTCGTTAGGTTTACGAGTCAGCGATGCTCAGGTTCGTCAAATTATTATTGATATGCCTCAGTTTCAAGTTGACGGAAAATTTGATCAAGAAATCTACCAAGCAGCGCTTCGTCGTGCCGGTTTTTCGCCAGAAAGTTTTGCTGAATATCTACGTCGTGACTTGATTCGTAACCAATTGTTGAGCGCCATTCAAGGCAGTGAGTTTATTCTTCCTGGTGAAATTGATGAGCAAAGTCAACTTATCTCTCAAACGCGTAATATTCGTTCGTTAACGCTATCTCTTGATGAGTTTGCTAAAGGAGTAGAATTAACAGAAGAAGACATTGAACAATATTACCAACAGAACCCAGATCGTTACACTCGACCTGAACAGGTGAAAGTTGCGTATATAGAACTTTCGGCTGAACAGTTGAAAGAGCAAATGGCCGTTTCTGAAGAGCAAGCGAAAAAGTATTACCAAGAGCATCTGGATAAGTACTCAACACAAGCTCAACGTAAAGTGAGTCATATTCTGGTACAAGGTGACGATGAAGCCAAAGCGCAAGCAATACTTGATGAAATCAATACAGGTGCGGATTTTGCGACGTTAGCAAAAGAGAAATCTGAAGATATTGGTAGCGCAGAAGAGGGGGGATCCCTAGGCTGGATTGAACGTGATGTGATGGATCCTGCTTTTGAAGAAGCAGCGTTCGCACTTCAAAATGTCGGAGATGTAACAGGTTTAGTTAAATCTGAATTTGGTTACCACATCATTCGTTTAGATGAAGTAAAAGACTCGGTTGCCCAGCCTTATGAGCAAGCTGCTTCTGAAATTAAAACAGAGCTAAAAGATCAAAAAGCGGTCGATAAATTCTATGAACTCCAAAGTGAATTAGAAAAAGTAGCGTTTGAATTTCCAGATTCTTTAGATGATGCAGCTAAAGCTATTTCTGCAACCATCCAAACTACTGACTTTATTTCACAAAAAGATGCGCCAGAATTGTTGTTGACACCAACGGTGCTACAAGCGATTTTGAGCCCAGAAGTAAAAGAGGATGGCCTAAATTCTGAGGTGATAGAAGTTGCGCCTGAGCACGTTATTGTGGTTCGTGTTAACGATGTTCGTGAGCAAATGGTACTGCCGTTATCTGAGGTTAAAGAACAAGTGGTTACTCAACTTTCAAAAGTGAAAGGTGAGCAACAGGCAACGGAGTTGGGCGAAAAACTCGTCGCTTCACTACAAAATGGAGATCGATCACTGCTCGAACAGAACGCTCTGGAATTTGGTGAGGCAGAAATGATTGATCGCAGCTCACCACTTGCTAATACCGTTTTCTCATTACCTAAACCAGTAACGGATAGCGTGATTTACGGGCAAGCAAAAGTGGCAAATGGTGATGTCGTCATTATTCAGCTTGATAAAGTTGAGTCAAAAGTTACACCAGAATACAACGATCAAATTGGTGCTCAGCTAGAACGAATGGGTAGCCAACAAGACCTTGCGGGAATGCTAAGTATCTTACGTAAGAATACGGATATTGAGTACTATGTTGTGAGCCAATAGTTACCAGCAATGTAACTGATATGAAACTCAAAATGGGCTGCAGATGTAGCCCATTTTAATTTTTGGTTTTATGCATCTGAATGTGTTTTTAAAGTCGTTAGTATAGAGGTGACTGAACTGACAACAAGGAGATACTCAGATGAAATCGAAACTATGGTTACTCGTTTTAAGCTTAATATTGCCACTTACGCCTACTTTTGCGTCCGAAGACGTCGCAGACACTTACCAAGGTATAGAAATTACCGTCAATATAAACCAAGCATCCGCACAAGAGCTCGCTGATTTATTAAAAGGTGTTGGTTTAAAAAAAGCACAAGCGATAGTCGACTATCGAGAGCAAAATGGAGCGTTTAAAACGAAGGAGCAACTGAGCCAAGTAAAAGGAATCGGTAATGCCATCGTTCAAAAAAATGAAGACAGAATTTTATTATAGTTTGGTATAAATTAATAATGAGGGGCTATATGAAGAGCTCCTCTTCACTACTTTTTATTGCACTATTTCAGGCACATCAACATTCCTTTCTAGCACCTTTAATGGATAAGCACTATAATTTGTCGCCGACAAAAGCGAGCAATGTGTCGCACTAAAACGAATTGGAGTAAATTATGTCCTCTCATACACCGGTTATAACCGTTGATGGACCAAGTGGTGCTGGTAAAGGCACGCTTTGTATGTTGTTGGCTAAAAAATTAGGCTTTCATTTATTAGATTCTGGGGCAATATACCGTGTGCTTGCACTCGCCGCTATTCACCACGGAGTTGACACAGAATCAGAAGATGCTCTCGTGCCTTTAGCAACGCATTTGGATGTTCAGTTTTTGGCGGAAGGTGACTTAGTGAAAGTTATCTTGGAAGGTGAAGACGTATCTAAAGAGCTACGCAAAGAAGAAACTGGTATGGCGGCATCAAAAGTAGCGGCTTTACCTCGAGTGCGTGAAGCGTTACTGCGTCGTCAGCGTGCTTTTGCCAAAGAGCAAGGCCTAGTTGCTGACGGGCGTGATATGGGGACCGTTGTATTCCCACAAGCTGAAGTAAAGATATTCTTAGACGCGAGTGCGCAAGAGCGTGCTCAGCGCCGCTTTAAGCAGTTGCAACTCAAGGGCCTAGATGTTAAATTTGACGCCCTTTTAAGCGAAATCCAAGAGCGTGACGATCGAGATCGTAACCGCCCAGTGGCTCCATTACGACCTGCTGAGGATGCGCTATTGCTTGATTCAACTTCAATGTCTATCGACGAAGTTGTAGAAAAAGCATTACAATATACCGAATCTAAGCTAGCAGAATAGTTCTGTTAGGTAAGAGCGTTGGTCGCAAGGATGATGACTGGCGAATTTAATAACCCCATGCGGTAGGATACCCGTGGAAGTTTAATTATTGAAGATTAAATAAATGACTGAATCTTTTGCTCAACTCTTTGAAGAGTTTTTAAACGAAACTGAATTTCAACAAGGTACTATCGTTAAAGGTACTGTAGTAGCTATCGAGAACGGTTTCGTTCTTGTAGATGCTGGTCTTAAGTCTGAGTCTGCTATCCCTGCTGAACAATTCAAGAACGCTGCTGGCGAACTTGAAGTTGAAGTTGGTTCTGAAGTAGACGTAGCTCTTGATGCTGTTGAAGATGGTTTCGGTGAAACTCAACTTTCTCGTGAGAAAGCTAAGCGTCACGAAGCTTGGATCGTTCTTGAGAAAGCTTACGAAGAAGCTGAAACTGTTGTTGGTATCATCAACGGTAAAGTTAAAGGCGGTTTCACTGTTGAACTAAACGGTATCCGTGCTTTCCTTCCTGGCTCTCTAGTAGACGTACGTCCTATCCGTGACACTGCTCACCTAGAAAACAAAGAGCTAGAGTTCAAAGTTATCAAGCTAGACCAGAAGCGTAACAACGTTGTTGTTTCTCGTCGTGCTGTTATCGAATCAGAAAGCAGCGTTGAGCGTGACGAACTTCTTGAAACTCTACAAGAAGGAACTGAAGTTAAAGGTATCGTTAAGAACCTTACTGACTACGGTGCATTCGTTGATCTTGGTGGTGTTGACGGTCTTCTACATATCACAGATATGGCATGGAAACGCGTTAAGCACCCATCAGAAATCGTTAACGTTGGTGACGAAATCCTAGTTAAAGTTCTTAAGTTCGATCGTGAGCGTACTCGCGTATCACTAGGTCTTAAGCAACTAGGCGAAGATCCATGGGTAGCAATCGCTAAGCGTTACCCAGAAGGTCACAAACTATCTGGTCGTGTAACGAACCTAACTGACTACGGCTGCTTCGTTGAAATTGAAGAAGGCGTTGAAGGTCTAGTACACGTTTCTGAAATGGATTGGACTAACAAGAACATCCACCCATCTAAAGTTGTTAATGTTGGCGACGAAGTTGAGGTTATGGTTCTTGATATTGACGAAGAGCGTCGTCGTATCTCTCTAGGTCTGAAACAGTGTAAAGCTAACCCATGGCAGTCATTCGCTGAAGCACAAGCTAAAGGCGACAAAGTTACTGGTAAGATCAAGTCTATCACTGACTTCGGTATCTTTATCGGTCTAGACGGCGGCATCGACGGTCTTGTTCACCTATCTGATATCTCTTGGAACGTTGCAGGAGAAGAAGCGGTACGTGATTACAAGAAAGGCGATGAAATCTCTGCAGTTGTTCTAGCAGTAGACGCAGAGCGTGAGCGTATTTCTCTTGGCGTTAAGCAAATGGAAAACGACCCGTTCAATGCATACGTTGCAGATAACAAAAAAGGTACTCTAGTTAACGGTACTGTTACTGCAGTTGACGCGAAAGGTGCTACAATTGAACTTGTAGACGGCGTTGAAGGTTACATCCGTGCTTCTGAAGTATCGCGTGACCGTATTGAAGATGCGTCTCTAATCCTAAGCGTTGGTGATAGCGTTGAAGCGAAATTTACTGGTGTAGACCGTAAGAACCGCGTAATCAACCTATCTATCAAAGCTAAAGATGAAGCTGATGAGCAAGAAGCAATGGCTACTCTGAACAAAACTGATGAAGGTGCGTTCGGTAATGCTATGGCAGATGCATTCAAGGCTGCTAAAGGCGAATAATCTAACTCGCTAGAAGGAGCCGAAAGGCTCCTTTTTTCGGTTAGTGCCTACTTTGATAAGCAAGTAATGAGGGAAACTATGACTAAGTCTGAATTGATAGAAAGACTCTGTGCTGAGCAAACGCACCTATCTGCTAAAGAAATTGAAGATGCAGTGAAAGATATTCTTGAACGCATGGCATCAACTTTGGAGAGCGGAGAGCGAATTGAAATTCGCGGATTTGGTAGTTTCTCTTTGCACTATCGTGAGCCTCGGGTGGGACGTAACCCTAAAACTGGTGATAAAGTGGTATTAGACGGAAAGTTTGTACCTCATTTCAAACCAGGCAAAGAGTTGCGTGAGCGAGTTAATGAGAGCCTCTAAATTTGTTATTTAGAACCTATTTTGAGAAGCGGCATACAGTTGGTATGCCGCTTTTTTATGATATCAATCTATAGATAGACATGGTTTGTGAAGTCGTTTTCCTGCATAATCAGACCAGATCAATACTGGATAGGTAATGGCTTATGAAAATTATAAAAATCGTTCTCATTGTTGCGCTTTTTTTGATTGCTTTAGCATTAGGTGCACAAAATCAAGTGGTTGTGACTTTTAATTACTTACTCGCTCAAGGTGAATTCCACCTATCTACTTTACTTGGTGTAGTGTTTGTCTCAGGTTTTGCTTTAGCTTGGTTAATTGGCAGTAGCTTTTATTTTAAATCTCAGTTACAGCTGCGAAAGCTAAATAAGCAGCTGAAGAAACAGACGGCTGAAAAAAATGCCGTTATAAGTAAAGCTTAGAATGGAATAAAGGCTGACTTAATGTTAGAAATTCTTTTCTTGTTATTGCCAATAGCAGCCGCTTACGGATGGTATATGGGCAATCGTAGTGCCCAGCAAGACAAGCAGAAGCATTCTCACCAAATATCCCGTCAATACGTTACGGGGCTTAATTTACTGCTTTCTGATCAATCAGACAAAGCGGTTGATCACTTCATTGAACTGCTTCAGGTCGATAATGAAACCATTGATACTCACTTGGCGTTAGGCAATCTATTTCGTTCAAGAGGAGAGGTCGATCGTGCTATTCGTATTCACCAAAATCTGATATCTCGTTCGAGTTTAACCATTGACCAAAAAAATCTCGCTCTACAACAGTTGGCAAAAGACTATATGGTGTCTGGCTTTCTTGATCGTGCTGAGAGAATATTTGAGCAGTTAGTGGATGAACCTGAACACCGTGAAGGTGCATTACAGCAACTCGTCGCTATTTATCAACAAACTCGTGAATGGCATAAAGCCATTGATTACGCCTATGATTTGGTGAAATTAGGCCGCAAGAGAATGCGTAGTGTGATTGCTCATTTTTGGTGTGAACTCGCTATGCAAGAAAAATCAGATGGCAACGATAGCAAGGCGATTCAGAATTTTAAGAAGGCATTAAGCGAAGACCCTAAATGTGTGCGTTCTACCATCTCTTTAGGGAAGTTATACCTTGAACGTGAAGATTATCAGCATACCATTAAATACATGCAGATGGTTTTAGAACAAGATATTGATTTTATAGGTGAAATCCTTCCTACTCTAGCAGACTGTTACCACCACATTGGCCAAGAACAGCACTTGGTCGAGTTCTTAAGAGAATGTATAGAAAAAGAAGCGGGTGTATCGGCTGAATTGATGCTTGCACAGTTAGTTGCACAACATGAAGGCGTTGGTGCAGCTCAAGACTTGCTAACCAGGCAACTCGTAAAAAATCCAACGATGAAAGGCTTTTATCGTTTAATTGATTATCATCTAGCCGATGCTGAAGAGGGAAGAGCTAAAGATAGTTTGTCTACATTGCAGAAACTGGTAGGAGAGCAGCTTAAAGTGAAGCCCCATTATCGATGTAGAAAATGTGGTTTCTCTACTCATTCCTTATATTGGCACTGTCCTTCTTGTAAAAATTGGGGGTCAATCAAACCCATTCGTGGGCTAGATGGAGAATGATTCACCAGAGTTAATCCGTTAACTCGAAAAAGAATTTGCAGCTAATAAGCTGCTTTTTTTTAGGTTCAATACTGTTAGGAGTAATAATGAAAGACCAGAAAGTGATTGTCGCGTTGGACTATGATAGACAAGATGAAGCTTTAGCATTTGTCGATAAAATCGACCCTAATTCTTGCCGACTAAAAGTAGGTAAGGAGATGTTTACACTGTTTGGTCCAGATTTTGTGCGCGAACTTCATAAGCGTGGTTTTTCAGTATTTTTAGACCTTAAGTTTCATGATATTCCTAATACATGCTCTAAAGCCGTAAGAGCCGCCGCCGAACTTGGTGTATGGATGGTCAATGTTCATGCAAGTGGTGGAGAGAGAATGATGACAGCTTCGCGTGAAATTCTAGAACCTTATGGTAACGATAAGCCATTGTTGATTGCGGTGACGGTCTTAACGAGCATGGAGCAGAGCGATCTGCGTGGTATTGGCATTGATACGACTCCACAAGAACACGTCATGCGACTTGCAAGTCTTACCAAAAACTCAGGCCTAGATGGTGTAGTCTGTTCAGCGCAAGAAGCTACAATGCTTAAAGGTAGCTTTGGTCATGATTTCAAGCTAATTACTCCTGGGATCCGTCCTGTAGGTGCTGAAGTAGGCGATCAAAAACGCATCATGACACCATATGAGGCGATCAAAGCGGGATCTGACTACTTAGTTATTGGTCGCCCAATCACACAGTCCGAGCAGCCTGATGCTGTTTTAAAAGCGATAAATGAAAGTCTTCTTCCGTGCGGATGATAATAAAGGGATAAACAGTCGCTAAATTGACTGGTAGCGTAAATTACCTCGACTTCAGTTAATGAAAATTCAAAGTGAAAATTTTATCAGTGATAGCCCTACTTCGGTAGGGTTTATTATTATGCGCTTAATCAGTTTGAAGCGGGACGACCGCTGTGAAACTTAAAATTATTATCTATTGTGGTGATCAAATCAGCTTCAACTTGGCCGAAATAATTGACTCGCTCGCTAATATCTTTGCCTGCAATTTGCTCTGCTAGCGCTAGGTAATCTTGATAGTGTCTTGCTTCTGAGCGCAATAATGAAATGTAGAATTTTGCAATGTCTTCATCTAAATACGGAGCAAGTTTTGCAAATCGCTCACAAGAACGGGCCTCAATATAGGCGCCAATAATGAGCTTATCAATCAAGGTATTAGGTTCATGTGTTGTCATATGCGATAGCAGCCCTTTTGCATATCGGCTCGCTGGTATTGACTCATATTCAATGCCACGGGAATGCATAATTTCGAGTACTTGATAGAAGTGGTGAAGCTCTTCTTTAATCAGGAGAACCATTTTGTCGATCAAATCTTGGCTATAAGGAGAGTTTGACTTAGCCATAATCATCTTGGAAATATTACTTTTGCCCTTAAGGGTTTCCATGGAGCCGATATGGCGATAAGCAAAATCTTCATAAGGTTTGAACCAATCTAAGAGGGTACGCGCACTTTGTTGATCAACAGCGTATTTGCGAATTAGATACATCGCTGATTGTCCAGCCTTCAGCTCACAGAGTAAATGATCGAGAAGAATGATTTTTAAATTGCTAGGTTTACGAGCCTCTTCTACCCATTCATCGGGGGTTTCACATTGCAAAAATTGGTGTATAGGCTCTAATAGGGATTGGATTGTTGTTTTGTTTATCATGTCGTTACTGTGTAAAAAAGGCCGCGTTTGCGACCTTCAAAATTAGAATTAAATCGAGGTGGTATATTACCACTTTTTCTTTTCGCCAAAGAGAGCATCCATATCACTATTTCTCTCTTTGTCCTCCATGACTTGAAGGTCTGCGGCACTTTTAGTTTGGCGGCGTTTCTCTAAATCATCATACATTGACTGCAATTTTTCTCTTGCTTGATTAGAGTAAGCGTCATTTTTGGTACTCAGTACATCCAAACCTTTACGCAATAATTGTATTGCTGTTCCTGGCTGCCCACGCATAATTGAATCATTAGCTCGCTTAAGTACATTTTCAATGTTGATGCGAACTTGTATAGTTTCTAGACGCGCATTTTCAGTGACATAAGCCTGAGTTTCAAAGCGTCCTTTATTGTGTTCACTGCGCACTGTATCTCTAAGGCGTTTAACCAACTTCAACATCATCAGGGCTTGCTTATCACTGGTTGGAACTTTGAACGTTGTACTGTCTCCCCCAGGGTGATTCTCTTGCAAGTTTTTGACCTGTGTTTTCATGTTTTCAATTCGTTGCACTAATTGTTTATTCTTGGGATCCAGTTCATGCATATTAAGCAGAGCATCAAGAATGCGGTTATTGAGGCAAACCAATAAATCCTTACTAAAAGGCATGTGGTGAGCGTTCCCGATAAGATCTTCAGTGGCATCAATAATCGCAATGTAGCGAGTCGATTCCTGCTTTTTTGCTGACTCGACCTTTACTTTGTACTGGAGCATGATGTTGTAGCCAAGGACCAATACCAGTAAAACGGCAACTAGAGCAATGATTAAACCTATATTCATAAAATCCGTATCTTTCTTAGAATTTAGCGGTTGATATTTAAGGATACACGATCCTCAGTTATCACTACACCTTCAAAACGACTATTTTCATTATTCCTGTTTTAAAACGTCAAAACTGCTTTTTATTTGTGAGATTGGGCGTTGCTTGGCAAAAATTTAGTCAACTGCACAAAATGCTCTCTTTTTTAGTTAAGTATTGACCCTACAGGCTTTGAATTGAGAGTGTTAAGCGTTATAACTAATTATTATAAACTATGATTGTATGATCTGGATCTTTGATAAGGGATTGCGGGGCCAATAATGAAGTTACAGCAGTTAAAATACATTGTTGAAGTGGTTAATCATAACCTGAATGTTTCAGCAACTGCGGAAAGTCTGTATACCTCTCAGCCGGGTATTAGTAAACAGGTACGTTTGCTTGAAGATGAGTTAGGCATTCAAATATTTGAACGTAGCGGTAAGCACCTTACTCAGGTGACTGGGGCTGGAGAAGAAATTATTCGAATTTCTCAGGAAATCCTTTCGCGTGTCGAGAGTATTAAAGCCGTTGCTGGTGAACATACCCACCCAGAAATGGGCACGCTGAATATCTCCACTACCCACACTCAAGCACGTTATGCTCTACCAGATGTCATCAAAGGCTTTACTGCTCGCTATCCTAAAGTTTCACTACACATGCATCAAGGGACACCAAGTCAGATGTCTGAAGCGGTTGCCAAAGGTACTGCTAATTTCGCTATTGCGACAGAAGCTTTGCACCTATATCAAGATGCCGTCATGTTGCCTTGTTACCATTGGAATCGTTCCATTGTTGTACCTAAAGATCATGCTTTAGCCAAAAAAGAGCGCATTTCAATTGAAGACTTGGCAGCCTATCCATTAGTCACTTATGTATTTGGTTTTACCGGGCGCTCAGAGCTAGATACGGCATTTAACCGTGTAGGGTTAACTCCCAAAGTGGTTTTTACCGCAACGGATGCCGATGTAATCAAAACTTATGTTCGCATGGGAATTGGCGTTGGTGTTATCGCAAGTATGGCCATTGATAAAGCAAGTGACAGTGACCTAGTGGCCATCGATGCCAGTCATCTTTTCGGTGCCAGCACAACGAGCATTGGATTCCGACGCGGAACATTCTTGCGCTCTTATATGTTTGATTTTATGGAACGTTTTGCACCTCATCTCACCCGACCAGTCGTCGAACGAGCCATCTCTTTGAAATCGAATATAGAGATAGAAGAGATGTTTAAAGATATTGAATTGCCGGTTCGTTAAATAGTTCGTTTGCTCGAGATTTCTCTTTTCAATGAGAAACGCTTTCTAATTAATGACTCTCCCCCTAAAATTGGCAACTCTAGGGGGATGAATGCGTACATTATTTAAACAGCTCGATGCTTTCTTAATCGAAAATCAACACTTTTGGCGATTTGAACCTTTTCATCAGAGTATTGTGCCCGGTTCGCCATGGCATTCATTCAATGAACCTTTAGGTCAGTGGTTAAGCTCTCTGAGCTTTTCACAAATTGAAGCGTTGAAATTGTCGCCAAATGAACTGGTTATTCATTTATCTGAGTTCATTGAAGGATTAGATCAAGTTCATGCTTCGTTACAACTTCGACCAGCCCGTCATAGTCATCGACTTATTCACGATTCCCATCTTGAAACAGGAATTCCGGGCCGAAAATTACAGCAAATTCGTTCGATGAGCTCAGCTTTATTGTATCAGCACCAAGGTACGGAATGGTTGGAATGGTGTTCAGGTAAAGGTTTTTTAGGAAGAATACTGGCAGCTCAATCAAAACAAAAAGTGACAAGCTTTGAGTATCAAATGCCATTATGTGAGGCTGGACAAACCATTGCGGATGCATTTGCTCTGCCGATGCAGTTTATACAAGGTGATGCCTTCCAGCCAGAGGCACTGTGTGCATTTCACCCAGCGCAACACGCTGTAGCACTGCATGCTTGCGGTGACCTCCACGTTCGGCTTTTAGAGTATTCAGTAGCAAAAAAACTACCCGCTATTTCATTCTCACCTTGTTGTTACCACCTAATTCAAGCAGCCCTCTACCAAGCGATGTCGAGTGAGGGGCAAGCGTCATCATTAACATTAAGTCAAAGTGAATTACGTATTCCCCTACAAGAAACTGTAACAGGGGGGCAGAGAGTGCGACGACACCGTCAGCAGGAAATGACGTATCGTTTAGGCTTTGATCTATTTTTGCGACTGGAATTAGGCTATCAAAATTATTGCCCTGTACCGAGTATCAAAAAATCTCAGTTAGCCGATGGATTTCGCATTTTTTGCCAATGGGCTTGCGCGCAAAAGAGCATTGAGTTGCCTGCAGATGTGGATTTAAAACACTATGAAGAAAAAGGAGCGGATAGATTTTGGCAGATGGAAAGACTGAGTCTTGTGCAGCAAGCTTTTCGTCGCATTATTGAGCTATGGCTAGTGTTGGATAAAGCCATTTATTTGCAAGAAAGTGGTTACAAAGTAACGATTGAGCAGTTTTGTGAACGACAAGTCACACCTAGAAATATACTGGTCCACGCTTTCAAGGAGTAGCAGCTAAAAGAAAGCCAGGTGATTAGCCTGGCTTTCTATCTATTTCAGCGGAATGCAACTATAAGAGCTCGCGATCAGTTAAACATTGCAATAGCTTCTTCAGGTGCAACATACTCAAGAGAGAAACTCTCGGCAACTTCTTGGCACGTTACTTTACCATGGATAACATTGAGTCCTTCGAGGAAGCCTTTGTCATCAAGCAATGCACGTTGATAACCCTTATTCGCCAGTTTTACAATGTAAGGCAGAGTAGCGTTATTTAAAGCAAACGTTGATGTGCGTGCAACGGCACCTGGCATATTAGCAACACAATAGTGCACAACTTCGTCAACGATATAAGTTGGATCAGCGTGTGTTGTTGCATGAGAAGTTTCGAAACAACCACCTTGGTCAATGGCGACATCGACAACCGCAGAGCCAGGTTTCATACGAGAAATAAGATCTTTGGTGACAAGCTTAGGTGCTGCTGCCCCCGGAATAAGAACAGCGCCGATAACTAAGTCAGCTTCTAGAACATGTTGCTCAATAGCATCTTTTGTAGAATAAACGACTTTTGCACGGCCTTGGAATTCTTCGTCAAGTTTGCGTAATGTATCGACACTACGATCGAGAATGGTGACATCCGCACGTAGGCCAACCGCCATACGCGCAGCATTTGCGCCAACAACCCCACCACCGATAACGACCACTTTAGCAGGTGCTACACCTGGTACACCGCCCATCAGTAATCCACTGCCACCGTGTGATTTCTCCAAGCATTGTGCACCTGCTTGAATAGACATGCGACCCGCAACTTCAGACATTGGTGCTAATAGTGGTAAGCGACCCATATTATCTGTTACAGTCTCATAGGCTATGCAGACAGCTTTGCTCTTGATTAGCTCTTCAGTTTGTGGAAAATCTGGAGCTAGATGTAAATAGGTAAATAAAATTTGGCCTTCACGGAGCATAGCGCGCTCAACAGCTTGAGGTTCTTTAACCTTAACTATCATTTCTGCTTTCTCAAAAATGTCAGAAGCAGTAGGAAGAATGGATGCGCCTACAGCGATGTAATCATCGTCTGAAAAGCCGATGCCGGAACCGGCATTTGTTTCAATAAAGACTTGGTGGCCGTGTGAGATAAGTTCGCGCACGCTCGCGGGAATCATACCCACACGATATTCGTGGTTCTTGATTTCTTTAGGGACTCCAATGATCATCCTAACTCCTTAGATATTTTTGGTTGTTATAACTGCATGTCGGGTTGTTGTTGCGAATTTATGACTAGTATAAATGTGAGTGTGTAAAATTTGATACTGAATATTAAAAAGTTGTAGTATATATTTTTGCAAGGAAGTAATAAGGTGGAATAAAAAATGGCAGACAACTATAAAAGGCCGTCCAAGGATCTAGACCGTATCGATCGCAATATTCTTAATGAATTGCAGAAAGATGGTCGTATTTCGAATGTAGAATTGTCTAAACGGGTAGGGTTATCTCCAACGCCTTGTTTAGAGCGTGTACGTCGCTTAGAGCGTCAAGGTTTCATTACCGGTTATACCGCGTTGTTGAATCCTCAATATCTTGATGCTTCGCTTTTGGTATTTGTTGAAATTACGTTGAATCGTGGTGCACCTGATGTGTTTGAGCAGTTTAATACTGCGGTTCAAAAGCTGGATGACATTCAAGAGTGTCATCTTGTTTCTGGTGATTTCGACTACCTGCTGAAAACTCGTGTATCTGACATGGGGGCGTATCGAAAACTGCTAGGCGACACGTTGCTACGTTTACCTGGTGTAAACGACACGCGCACCTACGTCGTAATGGAAGAAGTAAAGCAAACTAACCAATTGGTTATAAAAACTCGATGATAATGTTTGAATAGTGGTACTTCTTTCCACATTCTGACTTTCGTCAATTGGGTTTTTAACCTTGATAGGTTAAATTACATAACAAACCGAGCGGCTTTTGCCGCTCGGACTGTTTCCACTTAAACCAATCGCTAAATTATTCATCAAATTTACGTATTGGAGCTAATCAGAATCTAGGTTTATGTTCAAAGAGAACCCGAATAAAGTTGAGACTATTGTTAAAACGAGTGAAGAGCCTCAGTCTTCACGTTTGAATGGGTCTCAACGCCTTAAAGAATGCGGACTGATCATCGCTGTCCTTACCTCTGCACTCCTTTCTGTCGCATTACTTACTTTTAACCCTGCCGACCCATCGTGGTCCCAAACGTCTTGGGGCAGTGATATACAAAACGCTGGTGGAGTTATCGGGGCCTGGGTTGCGGATACGCTGTTCTTCATATTTGGGTCACTGGCTTATCTTATCCCGCCTATTATGATGGTAATTGCTTGGGTTTTTCTACGAAAAAGAGATGCCGATGACCCTTTAGATTTTGTGTTGTGGGGTACGCGCTTACTCGGTCTAACTGTTCTGATTTTAACCAGTTGCGGATTAGCTGATATTAACTTTGATGATATTTGGTATTTCTCATCGGGTGGCGTTATTGGTGATGTACTGACGAGCCTAGCCTTGCCTACATTAAACTTATTAGGCTCTACGTTAGTATTACTTTTTCTATGGGGAGCAGGTTTTACGCTGCTAACTGGGATCTCTTGGTTAACCATTGTTGAATCGCTAGGAGAGACGAGCATTCGCATGTTCTCATGGCTGATTAACCGGATTCGAGGTGAGCGAGAAGAGACCATTGAACCTGTTCTCACCGCCGTTGAATTATCTCGTGCTGAACCCACAGCGCTTGACCAAGAGGTAGTGAATGATCGTGAGTCGACTGAGCCGACAGTGGAAGGTGCTCAACAGAGTGTTTTAGCAGATGAGGTGCCAAGGCGTTTTAATATCCATATGCCTGAAACCAAAGAACCTGTTGAGTTAACAACACCATCGAATTATATCGAACAGCATGAGTTTGATCGCAGCAAACAACTTAATGCAACGATTGAGGAGCTTGAATCGGTCGCTTTAGAAGATGATGATCTTGTATCTCAACCAGGGCAAGAATCGCCTGATCCCACGTTCATTAATTATACGATGGAAGAGATACCAGCACGGCCGTTGAGATCTGAACCATTGGATCAAGATTCAAATTGGCCTCAGGCAGATACAGAGGTTGACCCGGCATTTAGCTCGGTGGCTGACGTTGAAGTCGATGAACTGCGCGTTGAACCAGTTATTTCAGATTTTGATGTGGTTGATGAAGAAGAAGCACCAAGCGAAATAGAGTTTGTTCACTCTGAGCTTAAACTTATGCCGCAAGCTGCCAGTGTCGAGCAAGAAGATCACGCAGAACAAACCGATAGCGATGTACTTGCTTTTCAAGAAATGGTGGCGTCGGCACAGGCAAATATGGCTGCGCAACAGAATCCATTTTTAATGCAACAAGAAACCAATCTTCCGAAACCTGCCGAGCCAATGCCAACGTTGCAACTTTTATATCATCCAGAAAAGCGTGAGAACTTTATTGACCGAGATGCATTAGAAGAAATTGCTCGGTTGGTTGAATCCAAACTCGCTGATTATAAAATTCAGGCGCAGGTTGTGGATATCTTCCCAGGTCCGGTGATTACTCGTTTTGAGTTGGATCTTGCACCAGGGGTTAAGGTCAGCCGTATTTCTAGTTTGTCGATGGACTTAGCGCGTTCTTTGTCTGCGATGGCGGTACGTGTTGTTGAGGTTATACCGGGTAAACCGTATGTGGGCCTTGAATTACCGAATATGAGCCGTCAGACAGTTTATTTATCAGATGTTATTGATAGCCCGCAATTTAGAGAAGCAAAATCACCAACAACAATTGTACTAGGACAAGACATTGCTGGCGAAGCTTTGGTGGCCGACTTATCTAAGATGCCTCATGTGTTGGTGGCTGGTACCACGGGTTCAGGTAAATCAGTTGGGGTTAACGTCATGATTCTCAGCATGCTGTATAAGGCAACGCCTGAGGAGGTCCGCTTTATCATGATTGACCCTAAAATGTTGGAGCTATCGGTTTACGAAGGTATTCCTCATCTTCTCTCTGAAGTTGTTACTGACATGAAAGATGCTTCCAATGCGTTGCGTTGGTGTGTGGGTGAAATGGAACGCCGCTACAAGCTCATGTCGGTGCTTGGTGTGCGTAATATTAAAGGTTACAACGATAAACTGAAGATGGCTGCTGAAGCAGGTCACCCAATCCATGACCCTCTTTGGCGAGAAGGTGACAGTATGGATAGCGAACCGCCATTGCTAGAAAAATTGCCGTATATCGTGGTGGTTGTGGATGAATTCGCTGATCTAATGATGGTGGTGGGTAAAAAAGTTGAAGAACTGATAGCTCGCTTAGCGCAAAAGGCTCGAGCGGCTGGTATTCACTTGATCCTAGCGACCCAACGACCATCAGTTGACGTTATTACGGGTTTGATTAAGGCTAACATTCCAACGCGTGTTGCTTTTACTGTCTCTACCAAAACGGACTCACGTACTATTCTTGACCAAGGCGGTGCTGAATCGTTATTAGGCATGGGAGATATGCTTTATTTGCCTCCAGGCTCAAGCCATACGATTCGCGTTCACGGTGCTTTCGCTTCAGATGATGATGTACATGCGGTAGTTAATAATTGGAAAGCTCGTGGTAAACCTAATTATATCGAAGAGATCACTCATGGCGATCAAGGCCCCGAAGGTTTGCTACCTGGTGAAAAGATGGAAAGTGACGAAGAAGTCGACCCACTCTTTGATCAAGTGGTGGAACATGTCGTAGAGACGCGTAGAGGCTCAGTTTCAGGGGTTCAACGGCGGTTTAAGATTGGTTATAACCGAGCGGCAAGAATCGTTGAACAGCTAGAAGCTCAAGGAATCGTGAGCGCGCCTGGTCATAATGGCAATCGTGAGGTACTGGCTCCCGCACCATCAAGAGACTAACATTCAGTTTCTCACCGCCTAGCTGCGTTTGGTCAATTATTAAGATAGACAAAGATAAGGGCACTGTAATCCATAGCATCGAATATGGATTACAGTGCCCTAATAAGTTTATCGATTTGTTTTTACTAGTTGAGCTAATACCATCACCGCTAATACCAATAAATTACCTGCAAAAATAACCACTAACCACTGTGGCATCGAAAGCGATAAAAACTGCCATACAATTTTTGAACAATCTCCATAAGCTTCAAACATCCATGGTGCCCATTGATTTAGTGGCGCCCAGTTAGGGAAAGTAACAAAAAGATCACAAGTAGCGAATGGAGAAGGGTTAAATTGATAGTCCACATGTTGTATTGTTAACGTTAACCCCTTGTAGGCACTCGCTCCCCAAGCGATTAGGCCAACCCAACGTACAAGTGGGTTGCTTGGCGCGATAGCCCCGATAACGGCTGCTCCTACAATCCCTAACATCGCAACTCGCTCATAAATACACATAACGCAAGGTGCTAGCATCAATACGTGCTGGAAAAAGAGTGCGCAGAGTTCGAAGAAAACCACAAAAAGCAAAAGTAAAAGCCAAGACTTTCTAGATTGTGAGAAGGACTTGAGGGTGGAAAGAATGTTCACTGATATTTCCCTATTGAGAATAAAAAAAAGCTCTGAGTTATCAGAGCTTTTTAACTTGGATAAGTTTCATGTTCAACTGAAATTTTTAGTGCCCAATAGAAACTGCGTGCTCCACTGCTTTTGCTGAGTGATGTACTATCCAACCTAAATCATAAAAGTGAGCCGTCATTGGTTCGACTAAGAACACAATTCCCGCTAAGCCTACTAGGGCGAGTACGATAGTGTAGGGCAGAGCCATTAACACCATTCGGCCGTAGGAGAGGCGAATAAGTGGCGCAAGTGCTGAAGTCAACAAAAATAAGAACGCGGCTTGACCATTCGGGGTTGCTACAGAAGGTAAGTTAGTACCGGTATTAATGGCCACAGCTAAAACATCGAACTGATCACGCGTGATCATACCTTCAGTAAGTGCAGCTTTAACTTCGTTGATGTATACCGTGCCGACAAATACATTGTCAGAGACCATAGATAGTAGACCATTAGCCACATAGAACAACGCAAGTTGAGTTCCTTTATCTTCAACATGCAGTACCGCATCAATCACAGGTTTAAATAACTCTTGATCAATAATAACGGCTACAATCGAAAAGAAAACGGCGAGTAAGGCTGTAAATGGTAAGGCTTCTTCGAATGCCTTACCTAACGAATGCTCTTCAATAACACCAGTAAACGCTGTTGCAAGAATAATGACCGAAAGTCCAATTAAGCCAACAGCTGCTAAGTGCAGAGCGAGACCAACAATCAACCAAACCGCAATGGTACCTTGAATCCAAAGTTTAGCAACATCTTGATTAGTGCGAGTTTTTCGCTCTTCGGTATCAAAATCGACCAAAATTTTACGGACGTTGTTTGGAAGTTCTGCACCATAGCCAAAAACTTTGAATTTCTCTATTAGTACGCAGGTTAAAATTCCGCAAATAAAGACAGGGACAGTAACTGGAGACATTCGAAGGATAAATTCGCCAAATAACCACCCGGCTTGGTCTGCTATGATCAAGTTTTGTGGTTCACCAACCATCGTCATTACACCGCCCAATGCGGTTCCGACACCTGCGTGCATCAGCAATGAGCGAAGAAAAGCGCGGTAGTTCTCTAAGTCGTCACGTGTGAGTTCTGATATATGCTCATCCTGCGTGTGGTCGTGTGCAGAGCTTGTACCTTGACCAGAAGCGACTTTATGATAAATCGAATAAAAACCAACAGCGACGCTAATAACAACAGCGATCACGGTTAGAGCATCTAAGAAAGCTGATAAGAAAGCAGCAGCGATACAAAATGCAACCGACAGCATAGGTTTAGATCGAATGCCAAGTAATATCTTGGTGAAGATAAAGAGCAATAACTGCTTCATGAAGTAGATACCCGCGACCATAAATACCAGTAGCAGTAATACTTCAATATTATTGACTAACTCGTGCTTTACTTGTTCAGCACTGGTCATCCCAATAGCAATAGCTTCAATAGCTAATAAGCCACCAGGTTGAAGAGGATAACACTTGAGCGCCATCGCAAGGGTGAAAATAAACTCAACCACTAACAACCAACCGGCAACAAATGGGTTGATCAAGAAAAAGACAATCGGGTTAATAATGAGAAAAGTGATAATGGCAACTTTGTACCAGTCAGGAGCTTTACCAAGAAAATTCTTGAGAAAAGCGCTTCCGAGGGACATCGGCATGGGTAGTACTCTTACTGTTGATATGAATAGACATCTTTAGCTTATCTAAATTCATGTATTGGAATTATCAAATATTGTAGTTGTAACCGTCTATTTGACAATGACTTAGTGAAACAATAATCCAAGTGTTGAATAACTGTTTAACTAAGACGCTCCGTGAGTGAGACAAGCAATCCTTACTTCGAATGCCACTCTACCTTGCACGCTTTTTTAGTCAATAAAAAACCGCTTATTGATAAAATACCTACCAACATTTTGGTCAAAAACGCGATCAAAGTAGTGTAAACATTGCTTGAGAATGATGATAAATGTTCATTGAGATAAGATTCGAAGTGAAACTAAGTTAATAGCGTGCAAAAAAAGTAAAAAGAGCGAATTTCGCAAGATTAAATTACGCCTTATAAATCTATGAATGTGATTTATCTCTCTTTATCTTATAGTGAGTTATGAGTGGCGGGGAATACATAAGTGATGGAAAAAAGCTATTTTACTTATTATCTAAATGGAAGCGTCATACTGAATGAAATGGAGTTTTTGCTCTAATTTTGCTTTGTAACGACTTTATTGAAGGGTGGTTTCCGATAACGAGTAAGTAGTGGTATGATGAGTGCTATTCGACCCACAAATAAATAGAAAACTGGAAAAGTACTTAATGGTCATTAAGGCAAAAAGCCCAGCAGGTTTTGCTGAAAAATACATAATTGAGAGCATCTGGAATGGTCGCTTTCCGCCTGGTTCAATCTTACCTGCAGAGCGAGAACTTTCCGAATTAATTGGTGTTACACGCACAACGCTTCGAGAAGTATTGCAACGCTTAGCCCGTGATGGTTGGCTAACTATACAACATGGTAAGCCAACGAAAGTAAACCAGTTTATGGAAACATCTGGCCTACATATTTTAGATACGCTTATGACGCTTGATGCGGACAATGCAACCAGTATCGTGGAAGATTTGCTAGCTGCACGTACTAATATTAGCCCGATATTTATGCGCTATGCTTTTAAGGTAAACAAAGACAGCTCTGAGCGTACGATCACTAATGTGATTGAATCTTGTGAAGCCCTGATAAGAGCAGAATCGTGGGATTCTTTTATAGAATCATCACCTTATGCTACTAAAATTCAGCAGCACATTAAAGATGATGGCGAGAAAGATGAGGCTAAACGTCAACAGATACTCATCGCAAAAACATTTAATTTTTATGATTACATGCTTTTCCAACGCTTAGCATTTCATTCTGGCAATCAAATATATGGTTTGATCTTCAACGGAATTAAAAAATTGTACGACCGAATTGGTAGCTACTATTTTTCAAACCCAGAAGCTCGTGATTTAGCTCTGAAGTTTTATAGAGAGTTATTAGCTGTGTGTGAGAGCGGTAACCGCGAAGAATTGCCCGTAGTTATTCGTCATTATGGTATCGCTAGTGCCCACATTTGGAATCAGATGAAGACAACGTTACCGACTAATTTTACGGAAGATGATAGCTAGGCTATTCATTGTCGAGTATTCATAAAATAACAAAGCCCGCAGAGCGGGCTTTGTTATTTATGGCAGTCGCTAGATTTCTTCGCTACCCCCAGCTTCTTGGAACCAAACCGCAAGGTGTTTTTTTAAGTCTTTCAGTTCATCAGGACCAATCAAGGCTAACCCCAGATCTTCGGCTCGGGTAATGTCGTTGTGACGTAAAGGACGAAAGCTAACTAGCATTGCTCTTGCTTGTAATCCGCCAAGCAAATCACGTAATGACTCTAATTTATAGAGAGTATCATCGCCATCATCACGCATGCCTTTGGTTTTACATTCAATAATATGCAGCTTGTTGTTCACAACTGTCGCAACATCAAGTTCATTTCGAACTTCTCTTTCTCCTAATTGACGATAAACTTGTACATTTAGAGAACGGTCTTGAATCGTTGGCATATCATCTTGAATTTGCTTCACCGTGCTATGTACTAAAGTTTCAAGCCACTCCCCATTCGAGAAACGACGCGCATCTTCATTAGCAAAAGTTAAAACACCATCTTCATAGGTAGCAATTTTAGCTTCGACCAAATCAGTTAAAAGAAGGTTTAGTTCACGGTAGCCTTGCTGTTTTTCAGAGAGCTCAACATCGAGTTTCTGCTCTTTACGACAAGTCGTTGCTAAGTAATTTAAGGTAGCGAGGCCAGGGCCTAATTCTAATGCGTTGCTGGCCCAACGTTCACCGAGTTCATAGAGTTTTTTGTCGAGTTGAGGTGGGATATTATGTTCACTGAACTGACCTCTGGCACCAAAAATAGTCAAGTAATCAGAGATGGTGATATGGTCTTGAACTTGAGCATCTTGATTTCCATCAGGATAGAGCCAACACAGACGATCACTACTCGGTTCGATCACAAAAATTGGCCAGCAGTAACTACGAAATACTTCATAAGCAGACAGCAGACGATGGCGCAGTCCACAGCTAGCGTTGAGCTTAACCTCTTCATTTCTTGCTTTAAGCTCTTCTGCTAACTCATAGATCGAGTTTTTAATCGCTGATGTATTTGAACCCGATGGGATCTCAAAAAACTCAGAGGTGATATCACGCTGCTTGAGTACGGCGTGTAGACGTAAATAAATAGGTTCTTGGCTTTGATCACCAATAAAAACAATGTGTGAACTTACCGTTCGATTATCCAGTAGGGGTGTGACCAAGCGAATAGGGTCTTGGTCAATAATGCCAACATGAACAGCCATAAATCATCCTCATGTTTAGCTTGCAAAAGTAAGAAGTAAAATGGTGCGCAAGCAATAGTTATCATATAACGATGCAATACTTAAAAAACAAGGGCGACTTTAGATAAAAGTCGCCCTTGGACAATTATTGACACTTAACTTACAAGCTAAAGTGAGTTAGCCATTAGTTTGTTACAAGTTGAATTGATGGACCAATTCATTTTGTTGGCTGGCTAGTTGAGTCAAACTGGCGCTTGCTTGTGCAATTTGAGACATAGCTTGATAGCTTTCATCTGCGATCAAATTAATATCTTCAATATTACGTGCAATATCACTGGTTGTTTCACTTTGTTCTGCAGCTGCTTGAGTGATGTGCGTGCTCATTTGGCTGATTTCGAGTATAAGCGCTTGAATTTCTTCCATCGTACTATTTGCTGTTGACGCTTGTTCGACCGACATTTCCATATCTGACATACAGCTTTCGATGACTGTGCTTGCTGATGAAGAGCTTGATTGTAGGTTGCTGATCATGGTTTCAATTTCAGAGGTAGAGTCAGTGGTACGTTTTGCGAGAACACGAACTTCATCGGCTACAACCGCAAAACCACGACCTTGTTCTCCTGCCCGCGCTGCTTCAATGGCTGCGTTTAATGCCAGCAAGTTTGTCTGTTCAGCGATATTGCGAATTACATCTAAAATAGAACCAATTTGGCTACTCATTTTTTGCAATTCACCCACCGCATCTACAGATTGATTCAAACGTGTTTCAAGCTGGTTAATGGTCGTGATATTGGTGCTCATAATGTTACGACCAGATTCAGAAGCCGATTCTACTTTCAGTACCATCTCTAACGAGCTTTGCGCACTTTGTGCGACTTCCTGAACAGAATGTGCCATTTCCGTCATTGCAGTGGCGACATTTGCGGTTTGCTCACGTTGAGAATTGAGTTTCGATTGTGCTTGCGATGAAGTGGTTTGGTTATGATTAGCCGTGTTGGTTAGGTTTTCAGAAGCATCATTGAGTTGTACTAGAATATTATGCAAATTGTCCGCTAATGAATTAACATGACCACTTAAGCGGCTGAATTCGTTGTTATAGCGAATCTCAATGCGTTGTGTCATGTCCCCTTGAGTTAGCCCTTCGAGTGTTTTGAGTATCCGAGTTAGCGGCTCACGAACACTTTGTGCAATATGATAACCAATACCGGTAGCAATAAGCACAACAGCGATACCAATGACAATCGCTTGTATCACACCTTTCTCATAAACATCACCTGCTTCTGCGAGAGAAGTATTTAGGCTATCAGTTGCTGTGCCATTGAATGAGTCCAGAATCGTCATTGCTTTATCAACTTCCACCGCAAGATTGGCAATGTTGTCGTATAAAGCGGCTTTAGCGAATAAGTAGTTATTATGTTGGTCTAACACGCCGCCTTTTTGACCAATATCTATAGTGAATTTCTCTACTGATTCATCAAAGACTTTCTTAAGCTCTGGCAATTGTGTCGCTAGCCCACGGTAGGCATAGTTTAAATGGGTAACGGCTTTTTTATTTCTCGCTACCGCTTTTTCAACAAAGGATACATCTGAACTGGCTAAAGCATCAGAAGTAATAACTTCAGCGTCTTTCAATTTGATGAAATAGCTTTTTGCCATAACTTTCACTGAAATACTGCTCTGGCCGTCGACGTAATCTTTCATTCCAACGCTCAAATCTGCATGAAGTCTTTGAAACTCACGTGTTGATTTTTGTACTTTTTCTTGAGCCTCAAACATAGCTTGGTAGTTGTTCATTGCATCTGAAGCTTCAGAGAAGTAGCGTTGCTCCATTTGTTTTAATTGAGCAATACGCTCTGTTAAGTCAGGGTTACTCGAACTGGCTTGTGCGAGTTGATTTAGGATAGTGTTGAAGTCTTGTTTTGATGAGGTAAATTCTGCACGCATGGCATTCATACGATCTTGATTCTGCGTGGTTAAAAAATCTTTAAATGATTTGTCAGCAGAAAGCAATTGCACACTCGTTTTGTTTGATAGTGAAACAAGTGGTAAAGCGGTGGTTGATACACTTTCGAAATTGGAATGAATTTGATTCATTCCTCCCATCATAATAGCAGTTGTTACAGCAAACATAATGATAATCAGTGTAAAGCCAGCGTACATACGCCTAATCACTGAACCCTTCATAATCCTCTCCCTAGAAAAATCATAATAATCTTTTGTCTCAAAAAAATAACAAAATAATCGGCATTGTATTGAGGTTGGGGTGCGCATTTTATGACGAGTTTGGCAAAATTATTTTTTATATTAGTGAAATGTCATTTATTTTAAGTGAACGGTGTTTTTTATTGAGCTTTTTTTAGTGTTGGCGCATACTAAAATCCAACCAAACACCTATCACTATATTCACTCAATGGAGTACTTCATGGCTGAGGAAACCATTTTTAGCAAAATTATCAATAAAGAAATTCCTGCTGACGTCCTATATCAAGACGACTTAGTCACTGCTTTTCGAGATATTAACCCGCGAGCTCCAAGCCATATTTTGATCATCCCCAACAAATTGATTCCAACAACGAATGATGTGGAAGCCGAGGATGAAGCTGCGTTAGGGCGTATGTTTACCGTAGCGAAGAAAATCGCACAGCAAGAAGGTATTGCTGCTGATGGTTATCGCCTCATTGTTAACTGCAATGCGCATGCTGGACAAGAGGTCTATCATATTCATATGCACCTAGTGGGTGGTTGTCCACTTGGCCCTCTCTTAATGAGCTAAATTTGTATTACCCAACCTTGGTTGGGTAATAACTGTGATCTATAGATTTCAGAAACGGAGTGTTGGGTGAAGCGTTACGTGCGACTCGTTGTTATTTTTTTATCGCCTATTTTTCTTAATTCATGTGCCAATCTCTCTGCGGGAAATTTGTTCAGCCATTACAGTGCGCAAAACAGCGCTGTTTATCAATCAGTGAAAGTAGGTCAATACCAACAAGCGGAAAGCGAACTTCCTGATTATATAGCGGGTGATATTCTTGATAATTTAGAGAAAGGACGTGTTTACTTTCTCAATCAAAAATATGTCGAAAGTAAAGCAACTTTTGAGCTGAGCGATGCAGCAATGAAAGTTCAACAAGATAAGGCATTAATTTCTCTTAGCGATACCACTAGCAGTGTCGGCGCGCTTGCTGCTAATGATAATTTAACAGAGTACATTCCTGCGGATTACGAATTAGGATTCTTGCATCTCTATCTGAGCTTAAACTATTTACAACGCAATGATTTGGAAGGTGCATTGGTCGAAATTAGACGGGCTAATCAAGTTCAAGAGCAAGCCAGAAAAACTAGGGAAGCTGACTTAGAAAAAGCGCAAAAAGATATGCAAGCTCAAGGTGTTACACCAAATTTAGGTAGTGTGTTATCGAACTATCCTGATGCTGGCAAAACGCTGCAAGCGGTACAAAACGCATACCTTCTGTACTTGTCAGCTTTGCTTTATGAAACCTCTAACGATTTGAATAGTGCGTATGTGGATTACAAACGAGCGTTAGCTGTGATGCCCGATAACCCTGAAGTGATCGACGGTACATTGCGAGTTGCTAAACGTTTGGCAATGAAAGCAGACCTTGTTCAACTTGAAAAGCAATATGGTAAGGCTTCGGCCATGTCTGAATATCAAGGGCGAGTGATCATCCTTGAAGAACAAAGTATTGTTCAAGCGATGCAAAGTTGGCGTCAATCTTTGCCTTTGTATGACAGTCGAGGTAATGGCGCATTATATTCTTTGGCTCTGCCATACTATCCTAAAGCCCAGGCTGAAGGATTTGCACGATTGGCGATCAATGGTCAGCTTGTAGAATCAAATGTGCTAGCGGATGTAAATTTGATGGCCAATCAAAGCTTGTCAGAACGAATGCCGTCTATTGTTATAAGGCAGGCGTTAAGAGTGTTCGCCAAAGATCAATTACGCAAAGAAGCGGCTAAAGATAATGATGTAGGTAACTTACTGCTTAACGCATGGAATTTACTGACTGAGCAACCTGATACGCGTAGCTGGATAACCTTACCGGGTCAAGTGAAGAGCACAAGCCTTTTAGTTGATGCGGGGGAGCAACGAATAGAGCTGAAGGGACAAGAGTACGTTTTTTCTGTTCCTGAAAAAGGAACAACATTGGTGTGGATTTCGCGCCAAGGGAATAATGCAACGATCTGGCATAAACAACTAGGAAGATTGTAATGAAAAAGTGGATATTAGGGCTTTTAACTGCCATAGCCTTAGTTGGCTGTGCTGCGAATACAGCTGGTTTAAGAGTCGACGGAGCATCACAAAAAGTGTTGTTTGGTGACAACGTATTAAGTCAACGACTTGTGATTGATGATATTGCGACCAAGCAAGTTGATGGGCATACACGAGGAATAGTTCGTTTAGTTAGCCAATACAAAGGTGACCAGAATATTGAGTACCGTTTTTATTGGTATGACGATGATGGGCTAGAGGTAAACAACAAACTCAGTCCTTGGAAGCAAACTATTATTAGTGGAATGGACACCGTTTCACTCTCTGAGGTTTCAGTGAATCCAAATGGTAAACAGTTTCGCGTACAAATCCGTGAATCAAACAACTAAATTGGGAAGTTAAGGATCCAATATGAAGAAAAGTATTATTGCATTGCTAGGTCTAGCGGTCATTCTGGGCGGTTGTTCAAATAAAGTGAGCTATGGTGACGCACAAGCTGTTGAAACGACTACGGTTGATTTTGGCTCAACGGATTTACAAAAAATTGCCGCTGAAATGATCGATAGTATGATGATGTCAGGCTCTATTGCCGCTATTACTCGTGATTCGCGCCCCATTGTTTTTGTTGAGCGTATTAAAAACAAAACCAGCGAGCATATTGATACAGAGTCGATCACTGACACCATTAGCACCAAGATGTTGAACTCAGGTAAGTTCCGTTTTGTTGATATGGACCGTGTTGAGTCTGTACGTGAGCAGCTCAACTTCCAAAACAATGACGAGCTAGTCAATCAAAGTACAGCGATTCAATTTGGTAAAATGGTTGGTGCGCAGTACATGCTTTATGGCAACCTTTCAAGCATTGTAAAAAATGCTGGAAGTGACAAAGATGTGTACTACAAAATGACGATGCGCATGATGGATCTAGAAACTGGTCTTATCGAGTGGGCGGATGAAACCGAAATCCGTAAGCAAGAGTCAAAAAGTATGTTAGGTCTTTAATTACGATATCTAGGGCGTGTTGGCCTAATTATTGAGGAAGAAGTCGATATGGCGCGAATGTCTTGGCGTGAAGCTTGTAAGCTTGATCATACCTTAACCTCGCTAGAAGGCTTCTTCTCTATTCCACCGGGCTATGCTCAGACCTTGACTGGTGGTTTAACCAATCGATGCTGGAAAATCATTGTTGAAGATGGATCTGCTTTTGTATGGCGCCCTAATACGCCAATTACACAAGCGTTTTCAATCTCCCGTTTTCAGGAGTATCAAATCCTATCAGCGATAGAATCGTCTCATATCGGCCCCAAGCCGCTGTTTATCAATGAGCAGGGATTATTAGTTGAGTGGATAGAGGGTGAGTCTTTAATGGATGGGTTACCCTTCGAATCATTACTCAAGACCCAAATTAAGATCCACAATCTCAGTACAGCCCGTATCCCCGTAGCTCCGTTCAGTTTTACCGCACGTGTCGATCTCTATTGGTTACAACTTAAAGCCGAGTACAAAACTGAACAATGCACGAGTCTATACCAATCATGGAGAACAGCTCCAAATCTTGCCGATGTTGGGGTAGTTCTCTGTCATTTTGATCTTGCTGGTTACAATATGGTGAAAACCCAACAAGGTCATCGAGTCATTGATTGGGAATATGCTTCTATTGCTGACCCAAGGCTAGACCTCGCCTTAAGCATTGAAGTTGCGGGACAGAAGCCTTTGGAATCTGTTTATCGCTATTGCCAATTACGCGAAATTGAAGGTGTAGATGACTGGGTTGAAGGTGTTATGGCCTGGCATCCAAGGATATCGATGATGGCGATGCTATGGTATTTACTTGCACATCAACTGTGGGGAGATGATTACTATCTACACCAAGCCGATAAACTTAAAAACGGATTATGTAGTTAGGATCACTGTTTCGTAGTCTCATTACATTAAATATTTGGTAAGGTCTTTAAAACCACAATCTTCGTGGTAGATTGAAGCCTCAAGGAATGGGGGAATTATTATGATTATCTATTTACACGGTTTCGACTCAACAAGCCCGGGAAACCATGAAAAAGTGTTGCAGTTGCAGTTTATTGACGATGATGTCCGTTTCATTAATTACAGCACATTACACCCCAAGCATGATATGCAACACCTTCTCAAAGAAGTGCACAAAGCTATCGAGCAATCGAATGACCCACATCCAATCATTTGTGGTGTGGGGCTGGGTGGGTTCTGGTCTGAACGTATTGGTTTTCTGTGTGGCATTAAGCAAGTGATCTTTAACCCTAATTTATATCCAGAGAATAATATGACAGGACGAATTGACCGTCCTGAAGAATATGAAGATATTGCAACCAAGTGTGTGGAACAGTATCGAGTGAAAAATAAAGGGCGTTGTTTAGTGATCTTATCGAAAGAAGATGAAATCCATGACAACAGCAAAACGGCAGCTGCGCTAGAGAGCTACTACGATATTATTTGGGATGAAAAAGAGTCTCATAAATTCAAGAAGATCTCACAGCATTTACAAGCGATAAAAGCATTTAAAGAATCGCATTAGCTGCATATATTGATGACAAAGCGACTCCAGTAAGGGTCGCTTTTTTATTGTCCAAATCCCTACATTTGTTAATGAAATAGCATCATTCTTTAGTTGCACGGTGAATTTTGCTCTATATAATGAATAAACTATAAATATTTTGATAAATATCAAAAAAAATTGAGAGCAAGGCGAAAACTTGCCCATTATTGTGCGTAAGCATATTTTTATCCTAATGAACGTGTTACTGAAAGCAGCTTTTACTTCAAAGGCGATAGCGTGCCCAAAGCAAGCATATGATTGAAAATTTCTTCAGTGTGAAGTGCCATGCTGAACCATATTTATTCATTTTTTGAGGATTGTTTTTGTGACTCGAATTGTCGTTGTAGGTGGTGGAGCGGGTGGTTTAGAACTCGCAACAAAACTTGGCCGTACACTTGGCCGTAAAAATCGCGCAGAGATTACACTGGTAGATCGTAAGGCGAGCCATTTATGGAAACCTTTGCTGCATGAAGTTGCAACAGGTTCTTTGGATGAAGGTGTGGATGCCTTGAGCTATCGTGCCCATGCTAAGAACCATAGTTTCGACTTCCAAATGGGTAGCCTGGCTGATATTGACCGTGAACGTAAAGTTATTGTGCTCAGTGAGCTCAAAGACGAACATGATGAACTGTTAATGCCAAGCCGTGAAATAGAATACGACATTCTTATTCTTGCTATTGGTTCGACATCCAATGATTTCAATACTCCTGGCGTGCGTGAGCACTGTATTTTCCTCGATAGTCCTGAGCAAGCAAACCGCTTCCGTACAGAGATGAATAATGAGTTTTTGAAACTGCATGCTAAAAATGGCCATGGGACGGTAGACATTGCTATTGTTGGTGCGGGTGCAACAGGTGTTGAATTATCGGCTGAGCTGCACAATGCAGTGAAAGAGCTTCGCACTTATGGTTTTGGTGATCTCGACTCAAGCAAACTGAATGTTAATCTTGTGGAAGCGGGTGAGAGAATTCTACCTGCATTGCCACCGCGTATTTCAAGTGCAGCGCATAGCGAGTTGACCAAACTCGGTGTTAATGTGCGCACAGCAACAATGGTGACTCAAGCGGATAAAGATGGTTTAACTACCAAAGACGGTGAGAAAATCCCAGCACAAATCATGGTATGGGCGGCAGGTATTAAAGCCCCAGATTTCATGAAAGATATTGCAGGTCTGGAAACTAACCGCATTAATCAATTAGTCGTGAAAAACACACTTCAAACCACACGAGATGACGATATTTTTGTGATTGGTGACCTTGCACAATGCACCCAAGCTAACGGTAAGTTCGTACCACCACGCGCGCAAGCTGCGCACCAAATGTCGAGCCATGCGTTTAGAAACATTGTCGCTAAACTCAATGGTCGTGAACTGAAACCATACATTTATAAAGACCACGGTTCTTTAGTTTCGTTGAGTCGCTTCTCAACGGTTGGTAGCTTGATGGGTAACCTGACTAAAGGTTCTATGATGGTTGAAGGACGTATTGCTCGCGTAGTGTATATCTCTCTGTACCGTATGCACCAAATGGCGCTACACGGTATTTTCAAAACAGGTTTGATGATGTTGGTTGGTAGAATCAACAGAGTGCTTAGACCAAACCTTAAGCTGCATTAATTAATGGTATAAGAGTTGAACCGGAGCAAGATTGCTCCGGTTTTTGCGTTTATTGGTCTGCAATTTACACTACAGTTTATAAAGTCTGCTCAAATAGAACAGGGGTCTAACAAAAACGTTTCTGGACAATTCCGATTTAGCAGCAACTGACAGAGCAGTCCAGATATAGCATTTAACACAAAATCAGAAATACATAATTAATCAGTTTACACAGCATTTATAATACTTGTTACTTTAGCCTGATACCTTTGATTCCAGATGTAGATAGGAGCAGATACTGCACAATCATTACAGACGATAGTTATTTCTGGTTGACGAATAAGGTTAGAATGAAATAAATAGCCCAGCGATGGTTGCTGACATTAGATTTGACAGCGTACCAGCGGCAATGGCTCTCATACCTAATTTTGCGATTTGATGACGACGGGTTGGAGCCAGATAACCTAATCCACCCAATAGCATTGCAATTGAACCCAGGTTAGCGAAACCACATAGTGCAAATGAAACTATCGCTTTAGTTTTCTCTGAAAGAACCATCAGACCCATGACTTGAAGCTCTTCGGGGGAAGCTAGATATTTTGCAAAATCTAAATAAGCGACAAACTCATTAACTATGACCTTTTGTCCAATGAATGACCCTGCCAGTGTAGCTTCTTCCCATGGAACACCAATTAAGAATGCGAGCGGAGCAAAGATAAGTCCGAGAAGATATTGCAAAGAAAGATGCGGCATATCGATATATCCACCAATACCGCCTAATATTCCGTTAAGTAATGCAATCAAGCCAATAAAGGCGATCAGCATTGCTCCAATGTTGAGGGCTAACTGAAGACCAGATGAAGCACCTGAGGCTGCCGCGTCAATTACGTTTGCTGGTTTATCACCTGCATCAGCTTCTATGTTTGGAGATTGATCTTCAACCTCGTCAACTTCAGGTTTAATTATCTTAGCAAAGAGAAGTCCACCAGGCGCAGCCATAAACGATGCAGCGATTAGATACTCCATTGGTACACCCATAGATGCGTAACCCACAAGTACACCGCCAGCAACGGAAGCCAGTCCACCACACATTACAGCAAACAATTCAGACTGTGTCATATTTGGAATAAACGGTTTTACAACTAAAGGAGCTTCGGTAAGACCAACGAATATATTAGCTGTCGCTGAAAGTGATTCTGCTCTAGAAGTACCTAGGGCTTTCTGAAGGCCACCGCCGATAAAGTTAATAACAATAGGCATTATTTTCAAATAATAAAGAACACTGATCAGACTGGAAAAGAAAATAATTACTGGTAACACTTTAAATGCGAAAATAAAACCAAGTCCATCAACACTGAAGTTGACTAGATTACCAAATAAGAATTCTATTCCTGAGTTACCATATCCAATAATATTAGATACTGCTGAAGATATTCCGTAAAGAAAATCTCGGCCCAAGGGAACATATAAAATAAAGGCACCAAAGAAGAACTGAATAGCGAACGCGCCACCAACTGTTCTCAAGTTTATTTTCTTTCTATCTGTTGACAATAGAATCGCAAGTAATAGCAATACAGCTATTCCGATAAAACTCATTATGATATTCATGATTTTCACCTTGTTAACGTTATAAATTCAATTGGATATAAATATTATCACTCTGATTTAGTTAGTATTAAATGGTAAATGTTTATTCCCACGCATAATAAATTCCTAATTAGGATAGGATATGATTAAATATAAAAACCGTAGAATACATATATAGAACATCCAGTAGCGTTTATATATCTAAGCTTCTTTTGGCTAGTCATCACTAGGGACATAATAATTAACCCAGAGGCGATATATCCTATGGTTTCGATAGACATCGTTTACTCCAATAAAAGGCTAAATAACTTACCTTTGAACGCTTTGGCATTAATGTCGTATACAATGACTGCGTTATGCTTATTCTCACTAACACGGAATTTATCGATGATGAGTTGCCCATAGCCTGCTTCGCTTTTGTAGTCGACTTCGGCAAAAGTTTTTAATTGCTTTGTGATAATTTCTGGGTACATCGCAACGGCTATTGTCGTAGGATCCGCAAGGTCGATACCGTCTTTACCAAACTTTCTGCCAAACTCTCTTAGTAGCTGAGTACTACGAGCGGCAAACTCGCCCAATGGACCAGTTTTATGTAACTGTTCGATATCGTTAGCGTCAAAGAAGGCATCACCAATACAAACGTCCCAACCTACAATGCTTTTGCTTAGTTCTGAACCTATAACAATTTGCGCCGCCTCAGCGTCAGCCCACACATTAAACTCGGCAACAAATGTTACATTGCCAGGCCCAAAACCAGCACCACCCATAATATATACATGCTTAATTAACTGAGGTAACTCTGGATCATTTAGTAGTGCCAAAGCTAAATTTGTCAGAGGGCCAATGGTTACAATCTCTAATTCGCCCGGGTATTTTTTTGCGGTTTCTATTAGTTTGTCTACTGCATGTCCTTTGGAAACTTTGATAGCAGCAGGTGATAGATTTAGGTTTCCAAGGCCATCTTCTCCGTGTACACCCACACCGTTTATTTGCTTACGGAGTAGCGGCTTAGAAGCACCCGCGTAGACTGGGGGCTGATAAGTATTAGCTAGCTCAATAGATTTCAGTGCGTTTTCTACACACTGATCCAATGGGCAATTACCAGCGAGGACCGTTATTGCTTCCACTTTGATACTAGGTTCTCTAAGGGCCATGATGATTGCGATTGCATCATCGGAAGCTGTATCAGTATCAATTAAAAAATGCCTCATTACATCGTACCTTGCTTATTATCTGTACGATGTAATATCCGTGAATAGTGGAAACAAAAAAAGGACTAGTGTCCTTTTTTAATTAGGTCTAGTAAATAGGATTCATTTCTGATGATCAGAGTCTTATTTTTTAAGAAAATAATATTTTTTTCATGTAGATTTTTTAATATTCGGTTCAAATGTCTAGTTGATATTCCTAGCATTGCAGATAGTGATTCTCTCTTTTCTAATTTTAGTTCATAACCTTCTTTTTCTGCCCTTTGTAGTAAGTATCTGGATATCAGAAACTCTACTGATTCAGACGATTGTGAAAGGAGAGAGGATACGAATACGATTCTTTTTCTTAATCTGGAAATAATAAAATGTAAAAACTGTACATTATCATATGCATGCTCTAGCACGTATTTTGCGGAAAGTGCTAATACAGTAGAATCTTCACAAGCCTGAACATTTCTTCGTATTTTATCATTCGAGAATAACTCAACCTCACCTATTACAGAAAAAGGAGTTTCAAATGAGTAGACAGACTCTATTCCGCTATCCTGAACATAATTTACATGCAATTTCCCATTTACCAGAAAGTAAATATAAGAGAGCTCATCGTTTTGATGATAGAGGTACTCACCCTTATTTACTGAAATCAAATCAATATTCTTAATGGTCTCATCAGACAAGTAATCCGCTAAAGAAAAATGTTCAATATAATGCCACTTCAATTCTGTATTGGTTGATTTTTTCATCAAATCATCTTTTTATAATAAGCCTATCATGAAATTTAATAATATACCTTCTTCATAAAAAAAGACAGGTGTCCTTTTTTATAGCTTTTCAGCTGATTACTATTTCTTACGAAAATACAGAAGAACTCCTTGGTGGAGTCTCAACGCATGTACCCAATCTTAGGTCGTGACTCAAATCAGTTGAATTACTAATAGAACTCCCGCTCGATAAACGTCCCTATAACTTTGTCATGCATCTCTTCTGATTTTGAAAAACCGATCGTTTTACGAACAAGGCGCTTCAATCTTGAACGTTATGTCAGGTTGGTTCGCTCAATTC